>JAKSNC010000036.1 GCA_024400195.1 Bacteroidales bacterium | reverse complement strand
TTGACGATTGGCGGAAAATAAGGGATTTTTACGGTTTGGAACGCATCGTTAACGATTGTAAAAAATTACGTTCGCTGAATCCCAAAGCCTTGTCTTTTGTTTGTGCAATCACCGGAACCAAAAAAGAAGATTACAGATGTTATCATATCAGACAGTCAATCCCGACACCTTGGAACTCCTGAGAACCTTGATGTTTCAACCTGAAATGCAAGGGATGCGGCTCGTTGGCGGTACATCATTGGCGTTACAATATGGTCACAGACAATCAATCAACCTTGACTTTTTCGGCAAATTACAAGTATCACAAGATGCAATCATCGACATGATTTCGCGTTTAGATTTTGATTATAAAATCTTGAACCGAACAAGAATGATATTGCAGCTTGTGGTTTGCAAAACCAAAGTCGATATCATTGATTACCATTATGATTGGATTGATAAACCGGTCATGGAAGACGGCATCACGTTAGCATCTCCAAAAGACATTGCAGCATTGAAAATCAACGTCATTGAAGGCCGAGGCAGCAAAAAAGATTTCATCGACATCTATTTGCTCCTGCAACATTATTCATTAGATGAGATTCTTTGTTTTTATGCTTCAAAATATCCAAATCATTCAATGTTTATGGCTCTTAAAAGCTTGATTTACTTTGAAGATGCAGAAAATCAAACAATGCCTAAGATGTTCACAACAACTTCTTGGGATTCAATGAAAAAATTCATCATAAAAACCGTCAACGAATACCAAAATAAAGCCCGATAACATTTCCTGATTCAGTTTTACCGTTTTTTGTCTCTACTCCTTGTTTATGTTGCTCGGTTAAACGTTTTCAGTCTTCCTTACGTTGGTATGCAAACTGACCGGCAGCGGTAAGCACCATATTTTTTGAACAAATCGTGATGGCTCTACTAATTTGCGCGGCTTTTGATATAGATGCCGAACCATTGCTGGCGATGCATACTCGTTATGATATGATCATGGCCCGCCGGAACAAGACATTCTCACAAAAACTAAACTCAATCAGAATTAACACAAATCAGGGAGACACACCGCCAAATATAATAAATCATTGAAATTTTTCTTAAAATGCAGTTCTTGTATTGAATTTATGTAATTTTGCAAAGTTGTTTTTGGCATGAATTACATCGAAATCATAAACATATTGCGTGAATCGGGTGAAAAAATTCTTCCACCCGAGGCTCAGCTGTTTCTTTATGGTTCGCGCGCCCGAGGCGATTATAACGAAAATTCCGATTGGGACTTGCTTCTGCTAATCAATCGTCCTATACAAAATGACGATTATGAAAAAATCGCATATCCGTTGATGGAATTGGGTTTTGATTTAGGGCAATATTTCAGTGTGCACACTTATTCAAAAGACGAATGGGACAAAATGTGGTTTTTACCATTTTTCAAAAATGTGGAACGTGATAAAATTGTATTGGTATGAGCTTGAGTGATGAAGAAAGAAAAATTGTTATTTGCTTGGAAACCGAGAAAGCAAGGAAAACTTTCGCTGAAATTGAAATCTTGCGCCAAGCAGGGCTGTGGAATAACATCGCCAATCGGATATGCGGCATTTCATGCTGTTAGTGCCTTGCTGATAAGCAACGGTCATATTGTTGGAACACATCAAGGTGCAGTGATTATGTTGCATCAGCATTATATCAAAACAGGCATTCTTGAAAAGAAATACGGCACACTTTATTCACGACTTCAGACTATGAGAGAACAAAGTGACTACAATTGCACTTACAATGCCACAGAAGAAGAAATAATTCCGCTGATTCCATTAACCGAGGAGTTTATCGAAAAAATATTAGAAATGATAAAATGATGACTTGTTTTGTCATTTCCTCTCTTTTGTAAATGTATTTCATGACAAGTCACAAACTCCACTCACCTAACCCACGTTGGAGCAGGTAGTCCGCAACTTGTGCGTTTTTTTACTTAAAATCGTTTTTTGATTACGGCAAAAAAATTGAAGAAATTTTTGAGTGGTTTTGTGGAATTTATAAATACCACCTAACATTTATTGCTTATTTTTGCCAAAAAAAATTTCATGAAAAAGTTTGCCGTCCTTTTTATTTTTCTGCTGAGTTTGTCTGTTAACGCACAAAACGTTGCCCCGACATGGGAATCCATCAATCAACGCGGTTATCCTCAATGGTTTTCCGATGCCAAACTCGGAATCTTCATCCACTGGGGGCTTTATTCCGTTCCGTCTTTTGCCGGAAAAGAAGGCTACGCCGAATGGTACTATCGCGGTATTATGGTACAAGATCCCGGAAGAATGGCCTTCCAAAACCGCGTCTATGGAGAAGGTTTTCAATATTCCGACTTTGCAAATATGTTCAAAGGCGAGTTGTGGAATCCCGATGAGTGGGCGGAACTCTTCCGCAGAAGCGGTGCAAAATATGTGCTTCTCGTTACCAAACATCATGATGGTTATTGCTTGTGGAACAGCAAGTTAGCTCCCGAATGGAACAGCGTTACAAGCGGGCCGCACCGCGACATCGTCGGCGAACTGACCAATTCCGTGCGTGCAAAAGGCCTGAAAATGGGTTTTTATTATTCGCTCGCCGAATGGACAAACCCAAAACACATCTGGATGGTCGATCCTGATGACTCCATCGCCGATTACGTTGATAATTACATGATTCCGCAGTTTAAAGAACTCGTTTCCGAATATAAACCCTCGCTTATCTTTACCGATGGCGAATGGAACAACTCGGCAGAACAATGGCACGCGAGAGAACTCATCTCGTGGTATTACAACACAGTGGGCGACGAGGCCGTCGTCAACGACAGATGGGGTGACGGCACACAACACGGCTTCCGCACGCCAGAATACAGCGCGGGCATCACACAAATCGACCGCCCTTGGGCCGAATGCCGCGGACTCGGACGCTCTTTTGCACTTAACCGCAACGAACCTATTGAGAATTACCTCACTTCAGACGAACTGATCCGACATTTCGTCACACTTGTGGCTGCAGGCGGAGGCATGACACTCAACGTCGGACCTTCCGCCGACGGACAAATACCGCTTCTTCAGCAGGAAAGACTTCTTGATTTAGGTAAATGGCTGAATATCAACGAAGAAGCAATCTTCGGGACGCGGCCATTCAACAAGTTTTTTGAAGAAAGAGAAATCTCGGTCAGTCGTAACGACAGTATCATAAATTTCGACTGGGTGAGAAACTCTCCGGATCTGCAAATCAGCTGCGACAATTTCACCGCAGAATGGAACGCCGTCTTCGTTCCAGAAAAAACGGCTGTCTATACTTTTGATGTGGAAGTTGATGATAATGTGACACTTACAATCGGCGATAACGTTGTCATCGATTATAATCCGGCGAAAGCAGAAGCCGCCCAAAGTAACGCCGCCGAAGCAAAAAACTGGATGTCAACGCAAGGTTCCGTGAAGCTGAAGAAAGGCGTTTCATATCCCGTGAATGTCAAGTATGAAGAGAAAAATCTCGAAGCGTTAATCAAATTATACATTTCTTCCAAAGAGATTGAGAAGTCTGTCTTCAAACCTGAAAAAGGCTTCGACGCCGTCTATAAATCGATGAAACCTTACGTCTGCTACACCACGAAAGGCAATGATTTATATGCCATTGCGATTGAATATCCTCAGGACAATCTTGTTCTCGCCATCGACAAACCATCGCGCAACGCTGAAATCACGATGCTCGGCTGCGATAAGATTCTTCCGTGGAGATATGAAGACGGCAAAGTAATTATTGATACAACTCCGTTGAAATACAACGATTTGCAGAGCACGGCGGCGTGGGTATTCAAAATCAGAGAATTTCGTTAAGGCATTTCAGTTTGACATAGACTTTTGACAAATCCACATCGGAGTCGTAAGGGATGAAGGTGGCACGAATTGTTTCATCGGAGTTTAAATCGAAATAGTTGATGTCGAAATGACCGTCAACATGCGGGACCGTCTCTAAAAAGACATCGCGAAGTGTTGTTTCTGTGTAAATTTCAACTTGAAGCAAATCATTGTGAATCAATTCTAAAGCGTATGAAGACTTTTCAAGATGAAGGTCTTTCGGATAAGTCTCATAATATTTCCGCCAATAGTCGAGGTCGGCATTTTCATCAAAAAGCATTTTGGCGCGATAATGAAGTGCCTTCCAATTGCCGTAATAGTCGATACTGCTCCACGAAGCCACCGGCCAGCAGTCGTTCAACTGCCAATAAAGCGTGCCCATACAGTGCGGTTGTGCCGTCAAATGCTGAAGGATGCCGTAACCCGTTCCCCAAGCCTGCAAAAGTTGGCTGACATAGCAGTAATCTTCGAGCGAAAGAGAATGACTATCAACGCCGTAATACTGCATCATAGCTTTGTCGATAATTTCGCGACCACGACCGTGTTTCTGATGTTTACGCATCGTTGACGAATCAATATTTCGTTGATTTTCAGGACAATAACGGCAAATGGTGCTATAATCGGGATAACTTTGGAAGCCGTATTCCGACATGAAACGACCGGTTTTTTCCTTATAAACCTCGAAAGGTTGTTCGCCCCACCAAACGCCCCAATAATGACTGTCGCCGTGCGTGACGCATTCAGGATGTCCCCAGCCGTAAAGCGGCGACGACGTGATATAGGCGCGATGTAACGGATCATATTGCTTCACTGTTTGAGCCAAAATGCCGTTCAAACCAAACAAAGTGTCGATGCCGTGCCGGAGTTCCGCTATCTGCTCGGGAGTCCACTGATATTGCTGCTGCCAGCCCCAGTCTTCCCAGCCGTTTTTCACCTCGTTGTTGCCGCACCACACGACGATGCACGGATGCTGCGCAATCCGCTTCACCTGTTCTTCGGCCTCAAGACTGACATTATTGAGGAAATCGTCGTCCGACGGATAAAGGGCGCAGGAGAAGTTGAAATCCTGCCACACCATAATGCCCAACGAATCGCAGAGGTCGTAGAAGAAATCGGGTTCGTAGATGCCGCCGCCCCACACGCGGAGCATATTGAAATTGGCTTCTTTGGCCGAAGTGAGCAAATCGACGTAACGCTGCCTAAGCGCGGGCGTGAGAATCGGGAAGCTGTGACACGGAATCCAGTTGGCACCTTTTGCGAAGAAAGGTTTTCCATCTTTATAAAAGGTAAACGATTGTCCAATAGAGTCTTTCTCTTGTCTCAACTCGACGTTCCACGACACAGGAATCGGCATTTCCTTTGCAGGAAGCTCACCGTTGTAACATTCAAGTCGGGCAGCTTTTGTGATTCCGATGGTACTAAGCGAAGGACCCCAGTCCCAGCCGAGCATATAAGGCGCGATGCGTGTCACAGCGCGATGATCGGGAAGGTCGAAGTGACTGCCGAAGTAATCCTCGTTAGTCTTTCTTATCGGGAAAAATGAGATTTCCAATGTGATATTTTCTCCTAAATCATTGATATTGTAATGATTTGCATCAAAAACATCAGCCAGATTTACTCGATGTTCGCGAAACATATTATCGCCGTGAAGAATCAGCTGTCGAAATGATTTTCCGCAATCTGTCCCTTCGACAAAGACATCGCAAAGCGTGATACCGTCCAAAACGAGGTCGCAGTGGTCGTAACCTTTCAATTGTCCGCGTGAGATTGATGTACGGTAAATCCAAACGCTGTCTCCAACCCATTGCACCGAATCTTCGTTTGTGCCGTAAAATGGATCGGGAATGATGTCGTGCGCCATCAAGTCTGTATGGATACAGCCTGGAATCGTTGCATTAAACCATTGATTATCATAATGAAACTGCCATTCATTCAGTTCTGTGACGACAGAATCGCTCGTGCATCCTGTTAAAAATAAAACAACAGCAAAAAGAAACGATATTTTCTTCATAATCAAACGATTGGACTTTTGAGCTGTGAGCTGCGAGTTGTGAGTTGTTAAAATTCTTGACAATTTGACATTTTGACCCTCGACTCTTGACCCTTAAAACAACTCGTTTTACATTTTCTTCGTTGACAGTAGTCCGCAGGCGGCGTCGATATCTTGTCCGCGCGAAGCCCTTATAGTGGCTATTATTCCCTTATTGTTCAAAGCATCACGGAAGCGTACCATTTCATCTATTGAAGGACTTTGGAAGTTGACGTCCGGAATGGCGTGCCATCTGATGAGGTTGACGCGGCAACGCAGACTGCCGAGTTGTTTCGCGAGTTCTTTGACGTGGTTTGGCGTATCGTTGAAGCCTTTGAAGACGATATATTCAAAAGAAAGGCGGCGCTGTCCGCTCCAGTCGTGCTGCCTCAATGCATGTAAGACCTCGTTCAGCGGGAAAGTCTTTTCAACTGGCATTATTTTGACGCGTTCATCGTAGAACGGGCTGTGCAGGCTGATAGCGAGATTACATTTCGACTCCGTCAGGAAGCGTTTCATGAAAGGTATTATTCCGACTGTCGAAACGGTAATTCTTGTCGGGCTCATCGCAAGTCCCCACGGGGAAGTCATCACTTCGAGAGCGCGCATCACGGCGTCGTAGTTGTTCATCGGTTCGCCCATTCCCATGAAGACGAAGTTAGACAGTTGTTCGTATTCCGGAATGCTGAATATCTGGTTGAGGATCTCGCCGGCGGTAAGGTTTCCGTGAAAGCCCTGTTTGCCTGTCTGACAGAATTGGCAGTTCATTTTGCAGCCCACCTGACACGACACGCACAAAGTAGCGCGTTCCCTTTCGGGGATGAAAGCCGTTTCAACATAGCCTTCTGAGACCTTAAAAAGATATTTTTTCGTCCCGTCGGAAGATGTCTGGACGTTTTCCGGTGCGGAGAAACCGACGACGAAACGTTCATCAAGAATCGCGCGGGTGTTTTTCGACAAATTAGTCATCAAATCGAATGACGGACACCTTTTGAGGTATATCCATTCGACAAGTTGTTTTGCTGTGAATTTCGGAAGGCCGAGTTCGGCGACTATTTCCTGCAACTCCTGCAGTGAAACTCCGAGAAGAGATTTCTTTTCCATTGTGTACCGAAGGCCGGAATCGAACCGGCACGAGCATTACCTCATCGGTTTTTGAGACCGACGCGTCTACCTATTCCGCCACTTCGGCAAAACGCAAACCTCGCGCACTTGTTTGCGGCTGCAAAAGTAATGATTTTTTTGTAAAGTCAACGATTTTTTTTCATAATTTTGCGCCGCGAAAGGGAAAAAATATCACAAACAGTATATAGCAATGCAAGAGCCTATAGTTTCCATCTTTTCGGGCAGGGCTTCAAAGCCGTTGGCGGAAAAAATAGCCAAGTTTTACGGCAGCCCTCTTGGTCAGTCAAGTGTTTTAGAGTTTTCTGACGGCGAGTTTCAGCCGAGTTTTGACGAGAACATCCGCGGACGCGATGTCTTCATCATCCAATCGACATTTCCTCCGACAGAGAACCTGATGGAGTTGCTGCTCATGATTGATGCGGCCAAACGTGCTTCGGCCCGTCGTATCATAGCCGTCATTCCTTATTTCGGCTTTGCCCGTCAGGACCGCAAAGACCGTCCGCGTATAAGCATCGCCGCGAAACTCATGGCGAACCTTCTCACGACAGCCGGTGTCACGCGCGTCATCACGATGGATATTCACGCCGACCAGATACAGGGATTCTTCGATGTACCAGTCGATAACGTCTTCGCTTCAAGCATTTTCCTTCCATACCTCAAGAGTTTGAACCTTCCCGACCTGATGATGGCCTCTCCGGACGCAGGCGGAACACGCAGAGCAGCCTTCTACGCCAAAGCCCTGAACACCGTCTTCTCCATCTGCTATAAACAACGTTCCAAACCAAACGCGATAGAAAACATGATTCTCATCGGCGACGTTCAGGATCGCGACGTCGTCCTCGTTGATGATATGATTGACACGGCAGGCACCATAACGAAAGCCGGAAAACTCATTAAAGACAGCGGAGCCCGTTCTGTAAGGGCATTGGCCACACACGGCATCTTCTCAGGCGAAGCTCTCAAACGCCTTGAAGATTCCGTCTTCGACGAAGTCGTCGTCACCGACACAATACCCGTTGAACACAACTGCAGCAAGATTCACGTGCTTTCAACAGCCGAATTCTTCGCCGAAGTCATCAAACGCGTGGAAAACTACGAATCAGTAAGTTCACTTTTAATCAAATAATTAAATTAACCATTTAAAACAAAGCAAATGAACACAGTATCATTGAGCGGTTCTCTTCGCGAGAACGTAGGGAAAAAAGATGCTAAGGCATTGCGCAGACAGGGATTAGTCCCCTGCATCATGTATGGTAACGGCGAACAGATTGCATTCTGCACCGAAAACAAGAGCTTCAAGAAGTTTTTGTTCACGCCTGAGACTTTCATCCTCGACATCACAATCGACGGAAAAGTTTATCATACAATTCTTCAAGACATTCAGTATCATCCAGTTACAGACGAAGTCCTTCACGCCGACTTCCTCGCCATCAATGAGGAGAAACCTATAACGGTAGTGCTTCCTATCCGTACAGAAGGTACATGCCCCGGTGTTATGCGTGGCGGACGTCTCAACACCAACGTGTCGAAGATGAAGGTCTGCGGCATGGTGAAAGACCTTCCGGATAATATCATCGTCAACATCAGCGAACTTAATCTTAATCAGTCGATTAAGGTTAAAGACCTCAACCTCGGCAACATCAAGCCTTTGATTGCCGAAGGTACCATCGTCGTTGACGTCAAGATGCCTCGCAACGCCGTCGAGACGACCGACGAGACTGAAGAAGCTCCTGCAGCCGGTGAAGCAGCCGCAGCTCCTGCAAAATAATTTTAAAACTAAAAAGTACGGCCTTCAAAGTCGTATTTTTGAAAACGAGCAATTTTGGAAAAGGACACTTCGGTGTCCTTTTTTTGTAGATTAGTTCAAAAAAATTCTAACTTTGTAAACTTGTTTTTAAATAAAGATATGAGACCCATCAAAATTACAGCATTTTTTCTAATCCTTCTGCTTCAGAGTTGCAGCAGCAACGACAGACAGAACACGGTGGAAACCAATCTCAACAAGGTCGGGGAAATCACGGTGACGTGTCCGGATGCCGTCAAATATCTTCCTGATTTTCCTGTTTTTAAAGACAAAGATGCCTTTTTCAATGATTCAATACTTTACAGGCGCGGATATGCGATGCGTGACAGCGAAAGGGGCAGACAGGCTATTCTTGATGCCGGTGAGACACTCGATTTCTATCTTAAAAGATTCGGAGAAGTTATGGGAGTTAGTTTAAGCGAAGAACAGAATCCAGCCATCGCGCGGTACATAAAAACCGCATACTCTTTTGCGCGTGGAGGAATCTCCAATGCCAAGAGAGTCTATGGCCGTATGCGTCCGTTCTGCTATTTCGGAGAGCCTTCCGGCATTCCTGAAGACGAGGAAATAAACGGACTTTTCACATCATTTCCTTCGGGACACAGTGTCAGAGCATGGACTATTGCCCTCGCCTTAATAGCAATAGACGATGAACACGAATACGACATAATAAACTTAGGGTACGAACTCGGACAGAGCAGAGTCATAACAGGATTTCATTATCAGAGCGATGTTGATGCGGGGCGTATGGCTGCCAGCGTCGCTTTCGCGAAAATAGTCTCAGACGAGGAATTCATCAAACTGATGAACCTTGCACGCGAAGAATTGAAAGGATTAAGAAATTAGGAATTCTTGTGTACAAAAACATTCTCTATGCAAGCAAAAGACAAATACATGCAGATGGCTATTGACGAAGCCCTTTTCGGCATCAACGAAGGCCACGGAGGACCTTTTGGAACGGTCATCATCAAAGATGGCGAAGTCATAAGCCGCGGACACAATAAAGTATTGAAAAACAACGACCCGACTTGTCACGGCGAGATTGATGCCATCCGTCACGCGGCCGGCGTTTTGGGCACTTTCGACCTGACGGGCTGCACCTTATATACCACCGGCGAACCATGCCACATGTGTCTCTGCGCATGTATGTGGGCCAATATCGACCATATCTACTACGGCTGCAATATCGAAGACAACGGCAGAATCGGCTTCCGCGACGACAAGTTCGACAAGATTTTCAGCGGCAGAGACAGACTTACACATTATATGGAGGAACTCGACCGCGAAGCCTGCTTAGAACTCTTCGACAAGTATTCGGCAATGCAACACGAACTGTACTAAGATAAAAAAGTAGCATTATGGAAAACAAGGAATTACAATTCTTGATTTACAGTTTGCCACAAAAGGAAGCTACCGTGCAAGTCGTCATAAAAGATGAAACCGTTTGGGCGACGCAAAAGGCACTGGCAGCATTGTTTGGCGTACAAACGCCAGCTATTAGCAAGCATCTGAAAAACATTTTCAACGAAGGCGAACTTGATGAAAAAGTGGTTGTTTCCAAAATGGAAATAACCACTCATCATGGCGCAATCGAAGGAAAAACACAAACTCAGGAAACTCAATTTTATAACCTTGATGCCATCATTTCCATAGGTTATCGTATTAATTCGGCGCGGGCTACGAAATTCCGTATTTGGGCAACCAAAGTGCTGAAAGAATATATGATAAAAGGATTCGTTTTGGATGACAACCGTTTGAAACAAGGCGAAACCATTTTCGGTAAGGATTATTTCAGAGAACTTTTAGAACGTGTCCGTTCCATCCGTGCCAGCGAGAGGCGTATTTGGCAGCAAATCACTGACATTTATGCGGACTGGATTGCGAGTCTGCAGTCTCAAATTTTTAAAACAACACAAACATGAAACTTACAGCAGAACAGTATATCAAGAAATTAGAACTGACGCCTCATCCGGAAGGCGGATTTTACAGACAAGTGTTCGGAAACGACGAAACCGGCAAAAAAGACATCTCCACAATTTACTATATGCTGACCGACAACGACATATCGGCTTTTCACAAACTGCACAACGTGGTCGAAATATGGTATTATCATTTCGGCGAAAAGTTGAATATTTATATCATTGATAATGAAGGTGTTTTAACAACCCACACGCTTTCGGAAACAGACGAAATGCAGGTTGTGATACAGCCGGAACAATGGTTCGCAGCAGAAATCGCAGAAAAAAAAGGGTTTTCTATCGTTGGATGTGCCGTGGCTCCGGCTTTCACGTTTGAAAATTTCGAGTTGGCCGAGAAAGATAAACTCATCAAAGATTTTCCACAGCACAAGGCCCTGATTGAAAAAATGTGCCGTTAGTTTTTTTACATTTTTTCTTGGCATAAAAGAAAAACATTTATATTTGCAACACCTGTTGCAAAACAAGTGTTTTTATATTTATCATTATAATACAATAAATTATGCCAAGGAAAGCATTATTTTCTAAAGAAAAAATCGTAGAAAAAGCATTTGAATTGGTGCGGAAAAAAGGTGCCGATGCCCTTACCGCACGCGATTTGGGAGCCGCTTTGGGAAGCTCATCACGGCCGATTTTCACCGTTTTCGAAAATATGGAAGCCGTGAAAACCGAAGTCAGAAATGCCGCCAAAGCGTTTTACGACAATTATATGGCTGATGTAACCGACTATGTGCCGGCATTCAAGGAATACGGAAGACGCCTCATCGCCTTCGCCAAAAACGAAAAGCACCTTTTCCGACTGCTGTTTTTAGACAAAGATGCCGAAAAAGGGCACATCGACTCCGCAGCAAGAATTTGCATTGATGCCATGAAAACAGACTACGGTCTCGACGAAGACCAGGCACTGAACCTATTGAACCTTTGCTGGACATTCACTTGCGGCATGGCAGTCCTCACCATGACCGAAGCCGTTAGCTATACCGACAATCAAATCAACGAAATGCTTGGTTATCAATTCATCAGCACGCTCTATTTCATCAAGACCGGACAACAATATTTTGAAAATATCGCGCCAAAACACCGTAATGACAACGATGAAGGCATGACACTGAAAGTGAATTTTTGAAGAATTAAGAATGAACTGATATACAATTAAGTCACACAACTATGAAAAAAACATTATTTTTCCTATTGATTCTGTGTACATTAAGCACTTACGCACAAAAAGCTAAAAACATCAGTCCGCTTCCAAAAGCTTTGGCCGAAACAAAAACCGACAACATCAAAGGCGAATTCCTGATGACCTCGCACTGGACGCAAGACGCACCTTATAATAAAATGTGTCCGCGCGACCCAGTCACCAATTCGAGCAGTTACGCCGGCTGCCCAGCCGTAGCCATGGGACAGATTATCAACTATCTACGCACTACGCAAGGCACACGTTTCGATGACAGCGACGACTACCGTCACAACTATGCCGGACGCAACTACGACATTGATGATGACTGGGAGACCATCGGTTTTCCATCTTTCGCTACCTTGAATCAATATCTTGACCAAGCCGATGAACTTTTTGCCATGGGCGAAGATGTCACCGACGACTTGGCAGCTGCCATCGTTTTCGCCTGCGGCACGGCCTGCACGCAGGTCTATACCTCACAAGGTTCTGGCACTTTCTATGTCGAACAAGCCTACGATGCCTACAAACGTTTCGGTTTCGATAACTGCGTGCTCTACAAAGAGCCTTGCGATGAAATGTACAACTTACTGATTGACAATCTGCAAAACGGCTATCCGGCTCATCTCGCAGTGGAAAGCCCCGATGGACAAAACGGTCACAATGTGGTGGTTGACGGCTATCGCGAAAGCGACGGCAAATATCACATGAACTTCGGTTACGGCGGCGCTATCGACGGCTGGTATTCGATTCCGGACCCGAATTTCTACTACGGTTTGACAAAACTCGAAGGTATCATCTTGAATATCATTCCAAAAAATGCGTCCGTAAATGAAATTGAGCCGACGACATTTGAATTATTCCCGAATCCTGCAAATGACGTTATTCATTTCAACCTCGACGGAAAAAAATCGGACTATTCAATCTATAACGTTTCCGGTCAAGAAATAATGAGCGGTGTGACGACAGAATCAGTTGATGTTTCAAATCTCAATAAAGGATTGTATATCATTAAGATAAAAGATAAAACCGTGAGATTTGTTGTTGAATAACTTTCTTAAATATTCAAAATAATTTAAAAAATCGCTTGACTCGTCCGTAACGTCATGGCGTAATTTTGCAGCGAATAACAAGTGCACGGTGTTATGAATGTAAACAAATTAAAAATCGGTGACTTTTCGCGCCTCTGCCGCGTGACGGTTCGGACGCTCAGGCATTACGAGGAAATCGGGCTGTTAAAGTCTGAAATCGTCGATGAATGGACCGGCTACCGGTATTATTCGGTCGGTCAATTCCAGAAAATGCAGGACATCTTGATGTTGAAGGAGTTAGGATTTTCGTTGAAAGAGATTCGCGAGCTTTTTGATGACGAGACACATTATCCTTCGATAAAAGTCCTTGAAGACAAGATTCGCATCTGCGAGACTGAGCTTCAGCGACTTAGGAAACGTCAGACACAGCTGAAGGCGTTGGTGAAGTCCCAAAAAAAGAAACAGAAAATGGAACAAATCACAATTGAGAGGCTGCCGGCGATTATCGTAGCGGCGCATAGAACGGTCATTCCGTGTTATGAAAGACTTGGCGAGCTGATTTGCAACGTCATCATGCCGGAAATGATCAGGATTAACTGCAAATGCGCTAACCCAAGTTATTGTTATACAATAGAATATGGCGGTTATAAACCGCAAAACATCGACATTGAATATTGTGAACAGATGACCGAGAAAGGCGTTGACACCGACATCATTAAGTTCAAGGAGATCCCTGAAGTGCCGACGGCGGTCTGCATGAAGGTTTACGGAAGTTACGACAAATTTTATCAAGCCTATCTTGATGTTTTCGCGTGGATTGAGAAGGAAGGCTACAAGGTCTCCGGCGAACCGCGAGCTAATTACGTCGATGGCATCTGGAATGAGGAAAATCCCGAAAGGTGGCTGACAATCATCCAAGTGCCGGTGGAGAAAGTCGGATAAAAAAACGAAAGCACGTCTTCGGGATTTTCAGAGATGTGCTTTCAAATCGTTTGAATTAGAAATTTAAAATATTGTAAATCAATCAAAACCATGAATATTCGTTTAGAACAACCTGAAGATTACCGCGTGGTGGAAAACCTCACCCGCGAGGCATTTTGGAACGTCTATTGCCCCGGATGCAAGGAGCATTTCGTGCTCAACCAATATCGAAACAACCCCGACTTCATTCCGGAACTCGATTTCGTGATGGAAGAAGACGGAAAAATCATCGGCCACGTGATGTTTTCCAAAGCCGAAATCGTGAAGACTGACGGCTCGCCTTTCTCGGCCTGGACTTTCGGTCCCATCAGCATTCATCCCGACTACAAACGCAAAGGCTACGGCCTGAAACTGCTGCAATATTCCATCGGGAAAGCCAAAGAAATGGGCGTCGGCGTGCTGTGCATGGAAGGCAACATCGACTTCTACAAACATGCAGGTTTCGTCTTAGCTAACAGTCTGAAGATTCATTATCACGGCGAACCTATTGAAAGTGAAGTGCCGTATTTTTTAGCTCAGGAACTTCTTCCGGGCTACCTTAACGGAGTCGAAGGCACATATCATACACCAAAAGGCTATTTCGTGTGCGATGAAAGGCCGGATGATTTTGCGGCTTACGAAGCGTCGTTTCCTGTAAAAGAGAAGCATCTGAAGGAAGGCCAGCTGCCGCAATTATGCCAAAGCTGCGGAATGCCTATGACCGCCGATGACATTTGCGGCACCAATGCCGACGGAAGCATCAATTTCGACTACTGCAAATATTGTTTCAAAGATGGCGAATTCATTGATAAAGTCTCAATGGAAGAATACATCGACATGTGTTCGCAGTTCGGCGCGCAGGCCGGAATGACAAACGAGCAGATGAAAGAACATTGCCGGAAAATTTTCCCGATGCTGAAACGCTGGAGAAGATAATATGAAAACCGAAAGGCTGATACTGCGTCCGTGGCGCGAGGACGATGCGGAAGCACTTTACAAGTACGCCTCCGACCCCGAAGTGGGGCCGCGTGCCGGATGGCCGCCGCACAAAAGTGTGAAGGAAAGTAGGGAAATCATACGAACCATATTTAGCGGTGAAGGTATGTGGGCCGTGGAATTGAAATCGACCGGCGAGCCAATCGGCTGCGTGGGCTATCTGCCGTCCTCGGCCTCGAATCTGCCGATTGCCGACGATGAAGCCGAAGTGGGTTATTGGATTGCCAGACCATATTGGAATCAAGGCATCTGCACCGAGGCCATGAGGGCTGTCGTTGATTACTGTTTTGAAGTGAAGTGCTTCACGCGTCTTTGGGGCGATTATTTCCCGGAAAATCTGTCTTCGGGACGCGTGATGGCGAAATGCGGCTTCTCCGATACGGGACGCGAAACGACATGCCCTAACCTCGAAGTTGGCGGCGACCGTCCGGTGAGAATCATGAGTCTGATAAAGATGAAAAAAAGCAAATGAACACATTCTACACAAACGACCGCGCCGAATGGCGCAAATGGCTCGGCGAGCATTTCGAGACGGAGAAAGAAGTCTGGTTCGTCTTTCCCGTGAAGGCGGCGGAAGAGGGAAGCCTTTCCTACAACGACATGGTGGAGGATGCGCTTTGTTTTGGTTGGATTGATAGTACCATCAAACACATCGACCCAACCCATCGGGCGCAGCGCATCACGCCGCGCAATCCGAAAAGCACGTATTCACGTCCCAACATCGAGCGGCTGATCTGGCTTGACGCACACAATTTGATTCATCCGAAAGTCAGGCCTTCGGTGCTGCCTTTGATTCAGACACCATTCGTTTTTCCAGAGGATATTCTGGCGGAAATCAGGAAAGATGAGGAAACCTGGAAAAATTATGTCAATTTTTCGGAGCCTTACAGACGCATTCGGATTGCCTACATCGAAGCGGCCCGCCAACGTCCGGAGGAATTTCGCAAACGACTGGAAAATTTTATCCAGAAAACAAAAGAAAACAAAATCATACAAGGTTATGGCGGAATCGAAAAATATTACAAATGACTTTACCGATAGGTTTTATAAATTCACCGAAATGAAAACCCACCTAAACTATAAAAAATGAAAAAATCAATCTTAATCATTGCATTATTAGTGGTTTGCATCGTTTTGCCTGCGCAAAACACACCGCTTTACAAGGAAATCGTAAAGGAACTGAGTTCGAAGAAATACCAAGGCCGAGGCTATGCCAAAGATGGCGTGCTGAAAGCTGGCTACTACATTGAAAATCAGTTCCGTAAGGCTGGAGTTGATGAAGTCATTCTGCAACCTTTCACCATCAACATCAACACCTTCCCGGGAAAAATGAAGATGTCGGTCGATGGCAAGAAACTCACTCCTGGCGATGATTTCGTGATGCGCGAATACTCACCAGGCGTGAAAGGCAGTTTTCCGCTTTATTTCATCGACACTGCCAATTTTGATTTTGAAAAGATTTCGAAAGATTTGCAAAAACCCGAATACAAAAACGCTTTCGTCGTTTGCGATTTCTGGTTTCCCTACAAATACGGCAAGGAGTTTTCCATTCTGCAAAGCGACACGACTTGCCCCAATGCAGGTTTGCTCTACACTTGGGAGACCGGCCTGAAATTCTACAAGGCCTACGGCGAAAACATTGCCGCAAAACCTATTGTCTGGACAACTGCCGAAGCCGTCAGAGGAGCGAAAAACATCAAGCTGAATGTTGAAAACAAGTTTTTATCAAACTACGAAAGCAGCAACGTGATTGCAAAAATCAATGGTGAAAGCCATGACAGTTGTTTTGTCTTTACGGCGCACTACGACCATTTGGGCAATTTGGGCCGAAACCTTTATTTCCCAGGTGCTAACGACAATGCTTCGGGCACTGCCGCCATCATCACTTTGGCGGAATATTATGCCCGGCACAAGCCGAAATACGACATGATTTTCATCGCGTTTTCAGGCGAAGACGCCAATCTGCGCGGCTCGACCTATTATGTTGAGCATCCGACTGTTCCGTTGAGCAACATCAAATATCTTTTCAATCTCGACATGATTGGCGACAACAATCCCGTGCAGTATTGCGAGGTCAGCGAGCAAGGCATGAAAGGTTTTGCCGAAATGGAAGCCATCAACGCGAAAAGGCATTATTTCCAGTCGCTCAACCGCGGCGACTTGGCCGCCAACAGCGACCATTATCCTTTTGCCGTGCAAGGCGTTCCGTGCATTTTCTACGAAAACGAAGAAGGCGACGCTTTCCAATATTATCACACCGCCAACGACACTTTCGAGCATTTCTATTTTGAGACTTACGAGTTGTTGTTCAAGCTGATTACGGAGTTTATTGGCGATTAGCTGGCTGAGCCTGTCGAAGCCATTATCATTCATATCCAAAACTCAATGATTTTCAGAAATTTAGCAAATATCATAACCTTTTCAAGAATGATACTGTCGGTGGTGTTATGGTTCGTAGCACCACTTTCAGTGTCGTTTGGCGTCATTTATCTGCTTTGTGGTTTTTCCGACATGATTGACGGCCCCATCGCCCGAAAAACAGGAAACGCAACACCGTTCGGAGCCAAATTGGACAGCATTGCCGACCTGCTTTTCGTTGCAGTTTGCCTCGTGCGTTTGCTACCCGTTTTCAACATTCCGGCATGGCTTTGGATATGGATTATCGTGATTTTCTGCATCAAAATCATCAACATCGTTTCGGGATTCGTCTGTTGGAAAAAACTCGTTCTGCCGCACACTACGGCAAACAAAGTATCGGGACTCCTGCTGTTTCTGCTGCCAATCGCATACCGATTTGTAGGGTTGAAATATCCCGCAATTTTAATCTGCATAGTGACAAGTTTTGCCGCGATTCAGGAAGGATATTTCATCAGAATGAAAAGTCGAGAAAATTATCGCCGATTGATTAAGAAAACCTTATATTTGTAGCCGATTTTAATAAATTTACCATGAATATCGCCGATTTGACAGAAAAATATCGCCGATTAGGAATTGCAGACCAGATTGACAGCCGGAAGTTTTGTCTCTATTCCTTAATCACACATTCCACGGCCATTGAGGGGAGCACCGTCACTGAATTGGAAAACCAGCTGCTTTTCGATGAAGGGACGACTGCAAAAGGCCGCTCCATGATTGAGCAACTGATGAACCTCGACCTGAAGGCAGCCTACGATTACGGCATGGATTGGATTCAGAAACACGAAGATTTCACTGTCGGGCAACTTTGCAAATTGTCGTTGATGGTGATGGCGCGGACGGGTTGCGAATACAACACGAGTTTGGGCAGTTTTTCTTCCGCCAAAGGCGATTTGCGTCTGGTCAATGTGTCGGCGGGATTTGGTGGTCACTCTTATTTGAGTTTTCAAAAAGTGCCAAGTCGTTTGGAAGAATTTTGCAAAGAATTGAACCGCCGCCGCAGAAAAGTCAAGGCCGACGACATAGAAGCGATTTATAACCTGAGTTTTTGGGCTCATTACGAATTAGTTACGATTCATCCTTGGGCTGATGGAAATGGAAGGGTTTCAAGATTGGTAATGAATCTGCTTCAGATGGAACACGATTTGCCAGCCACAAAAGTCATGAAAGAGGAAAAATCGGAATACATTGAAGCACTTGTCAAATCTCGCGAACAAGACGACGCCAGTATTTTCACCAACACAATGATGCGGCTGCACGAAAAACACATCAACGATGAGATTCAGGTTTTTCTGAAAGACATCGGCGAGCCTGACGAAAAAGCGGCAGTGAAACGCAACACGGAAGAAAACCGACAAGCCATTTTGGATTTCGTTTCCAAGAACGGCAATACGAAAGCGGAAGCATTAGTTCAGTTTCTCGGTTTGAGTCCGTCACGCACCCGCGATTATTTGCGTCAAATGGTGCAAGAAGGATTGCTGATGGCTCAAGGTGCAAACAAAAACAGAACTTATTCAATATTGATTAAACAATAACTTACCATATTATTCATTTGAAAATGAACGAGATAGAACAAAATAATAAAATTGTCGCACCAGTGGTGTCAAAATCTTTGGTTACGGATTTGCGGCAGATTATTGAGCAGGCGCGTGGTCGTGTTGCAGCTACGGTCAACAGCGAGCTTACGATGATGTATTGGCACATCGGCGAGCGCATTAACCATGAAGTGCTTGAAAATCAGCGTGCCGAATATGGAAAACAAATCGTATCGCAAGTGGCGGCACAATTGCAGGCTGAATATGGAGCCAAAGGATTTGATGAGAAAAGCATTAGAAGAATGATGCAGTTTGCTCAAATGTTTCCTGACATCCAAATTGTCGCACCACTGGCGCGACAATTGTCATGGTCTCATGTTCAGATAGTTATGCCAATAAAGGACGAACTAAAACGAGAGTTTTATCTTACAATGGCTGCTACAGAACGATGGAGCAAGCGAACCCTGCAAGCGAAAATTGATGGAATGTTGTACGAACGCACCGCAATCAGCAGCAAACCAGATGCGTTGATAAAACAGGAACTTTCGCAATTACGCGATGACAATGTGCTTTCGCCTGATTGCCATAGATTTAAAACTCGGCAGGTTCAAGGCACAGTATAAGGGTCAGATGGAACTCTATTTGCGCTGGTTGGAACAGAACGAGATGGAACCTGGCGAAGAAACTCCACTTGGCCTGTTGCTTTGTACCGAAGGAAGCGAGGAAC
>JAKSNC010000035.1 GCA_024400195.1 Bacteroidales bacterium | reverse complement strand
AATTTGAATCAGTTACAGAGAATCTAAATTTAAGCTGTCAAAGTCAGGAAAATCAACGATTTAAATGAATACGAGACAGCCGTGGAGGAAATCTTCAGGGATATAGAAATAAAAACTTCTTTTTAACCTCAATGCTTCCGTTTTTCATTCATACAACGTTACGCCACAACGTTTGATATGTTCAATAAGTTGAGCGTTATGGAGCATCGAAAAACGAGAAACATCCATGTTATATGGAAGCAGCAAATCATCTAATGCTATCTCCAAGCGAGAGACTTCATCTTCAGTAAGTTCATCGCCAACCAACGTTATATCAATATCCGAAAACGGTTTGTAGTTGCCTTTGGCGCGAGAGCCATACAAAATAACGCGTTCCAAATGCCTTTCAGTACGAAATACAGAGCGCATTGCATCTAAATCCGAATCCGTCAGTCCGTACATCATAATCTTGCTTGCAATGCGGTTTTCAAATCATTGAATAATTTGGCGTACAACAACTGGATTTTGTCAATCAGTGCAATCGCTGTTTCTTCATCATAAGAATGAGAAGATACATTGCGGTCTCTGATTGTCTCCATCCATGCTCTGTCATTTACCAGTCCCATTTCCAAAGCAATTCTTATCGCATCGCGAGAACCGGCTATATCAGTATAACCTTGATATTCCTCATAATCTTTCATTACTTTCCATGCTAATTCTTGTGTAAACTCGAATCGCTGGATAAGTCCCTCGGACATCAAAACACGTTCTTGTGACACGATTTGCTTGTCATTAAGCAAGGATATCGCTTCATTAAGACGCCTTACAGCAGCTACATAATTCTGAAAACGCTGTTTCCATCTGACATCTAAATCATCCATAATCATTTTATTGTTTTCCTTTCGATGGGCAAAAATACTGCTTTTTCATGCCACATACAAATCTTTTTTGCAGAATCACGGCAATTTTAAGATAAACGATGACGTAAAATGAAAAATATAATCGGCAAAAATTTCTTCAAATCTATTCTGAAATAATAAAAATGTTGTACTTTTGTCAAAATTTAAAAACATGACCACTGATCAATTAGAATTCAGCACATTTTGCATCGGCAATGTGGCAGAAGCTTTGAATGTTTCAGAGCAGGATGCTTACGCATTGTTGCAAAAATCAGGTCTTTTGAATGATTACATTGTGAAATACTACGACATTCTGCATACATACAGCCGTCGTTACATCACGGAGGAATTAACATCTCTCCTCCATGACAGAGGTGTCGCATAATTAAACATTATGAAAATGACAGTTTACCACACATCAGATGTGACAATTCAGAATCCAGATGTTCTGCATTCAAGGAAATATCTTGACTTTGGAAATGGATTTTATGTCACGACACTCAAAGAACAAGCTGAGAAATATTCAGCCAGAATAAGAATTAGAGGCAAACAACCTGTTTTGAACATATACGAGTTGAGTATTGATGATTCCACCATAAAATACAAGCGTTTCGATAATTACAACGAAGAATGGCTTGACTATGTAGCAGCATGTCGCGATGGCAGAAACGTTGAACGTTATGACATTATTGAAGGTGGCATTGCCAACGACAAAGTGTTTGATACCGTTGATTTGTATTTCTCTGGAAGAATGTCGAAGGATGACGCATTAAGAAAACTTGCCTTCACAAAACCAAACTGGCAGATATGCATTACGTCACAGATAGTCCTCGATAATTCATTGAAATTCATTAACTCCGAAAACTTAATGTAATGACAGCAAATCAGACAATATTGCAAATGAAATATGCCAGGATTATTGCTTTGGTTGCCGAAATGAAGCATATAAGCCTTGAAGACGCAATGGATGTTTTTTATCATTCCACGACATTCAAACTTATCAGCGGAGGTATATCCGATATTCACACGATGAGCGACAAATACCTTGCGGAAGAAATCTGTATTGAAATTGAAGAATCATCACGAAACAACCATCAATAAATAAGCACTTCTTCCACTTCACCGCCGTCATTGGCAATCTGGGTAAGGTATTGATGAAGATGTAAAACTGTCTGAGGAAGAAACCAAAGATTTTAAAATAGGCTTGGATTATGAAGACGAAGTATTATTGTTTATATTTTTCGTAATTTCGCAACTCAAAAAACGGATAAAAAAGAATTTATATATGAAAAAGTTTTTCAAAATCGTTACCTTTTCGTTTTTAATCATAGTTCTCGGCGCGTGCTGCAACAAGAAAATCAAAGAGATTCAGATTCTTGCCGTGAACGATATGCACGCCAATATCGACGACTTCCCGCATCTCGCCTTCGTCGTTGACAGTCTGAGGGCGATTTATCCCGACATGCTTCTGTTTTCGGCCGGCGACAACAGAACGGGCAACCCTTACAACGACACTTATCCCGGGCAAAGTAATCTGCCGATGACGACCATGATGAACCGCCTCGGATTTAATGTCGGATGTATAGGAAACCACGAATTTGACGACGCTGCCAAGGGACTCATCTATTTCACGAATGCCGCTGATTTTCCAATCATTTGCGCCAATGCCGACTTCTCAAGATTCGACAGTATCAACATAAAGCCTTACGTTATAATTGAAAATCAGGGTGTTAAGATTGCCGTTTTGGGTTTATTGGAAACCGATTACAACGGGATTCCTTCCATCAAACCGATAAATGCGGAAGGAATCAATTTCCGCGACGCGCTTGAAGTCGCTCCGGAATATTCGTTTTTGAGCAACGAAAGCGATGTGTTTATCGCGTTGACGCACATCGGCTACAGATATGACACTATTCTTGCGAAGGAGATGCCGAATATAGACCTCATCATAGGCGGTCACAGCCACGATTTTGTTGAGCCACAGCTTTTTAACGGTGTTCTTTACGGCCAAGCCCAAAGCAAACTGCGTTTCGCCAATCTCTTCAAGATAAAGGTTCAAAACGGTAAAATTATTGATAAAGAAGGCGTTGCTATTGATCTAAAAAAATCGGGAATTTCATCTGAATACAAAAAGATGGTCGCCGAATTCAACAACAACGACTACTTCAAAACGGTCATCGGGACGAACGTCAAAGCTATGACGGACAAGCGGTCTATTGGATTTTTCATGGCGGAATCGGAACGCGAGATAGCCGGAGCCGATGTTTCCTTCAAGAATCAGGGGAGCGTTAGAATTGACAGTTTTCCGGCGGGCGACATCAACATCGGAGACGTGTATGTACTCGAGCCGTTCCACAACGAGATGGCAGTATGCACGATGAATGCCGATCAGATCCGCAAGTTCATCGAAATATCATCGAAGATGGACGGAGGGCCTACGCACACTGCCGGCGTCACATATAGGATAAGGTACAATTCAAACGGCGAACTGCTTTCCGTTGACAACGTCGTTTTTGATAAAAAAATAGCCAAACAGAAGACTTTCACGGTGGCACTGAATGCCTTCATGGCATCGACGATGAATCCCGAATGCCTCGACACGCTGAGGTTTATCGGGAAGAACGATTCCGACTTGCTTATGGAATACATCTCGAAGCACAAAATCATCGACTTCGCCGGTAAATCGAGTTACGAGATGATTGTGGAATAAACTTTATTTTTTAAAACTTGGGCGAGAACGTCCGTTTACTCATCCTTCTTGAAATTTTCCAAACTGTTTTCGACGGCTTTCTTGGCGACGTCGTGGTTCTCGTAAAGATAGCTGGCAATGCGTTCTGTTGTTGGATAAAACAATGATTTACTGCGTGTTTCCTGCGGAATGATGTCGGTGAGACAGAAAAAGTTGAGTACGAGAATCAGCATACTGAGGAGGAAGAATCCTTTGCAGACGCCGAACACCGCGCCGCCTATCTTATCGACAAAACCGAGTTTTATCTTCTCGAAGAACGCTTCTAAAAGTTGTCCGAGAAGCCTCACGAGAATCAGAATAATGATAAATATCAGTAGAAAACTTATTATCGCGAGATATTCGTGCTTCATGCTGATGTGTTGGACGAGGTAATCGGCGGTGATGTCGCTGAGAAACATCGCACCATAAACGCCGGCAATGATGGCGACGAGCGAAAATATTCCTTCAAAAAGGCCGTCCTTCACTCCGGAAACGAGAAAGAGAATCAAAATGATTCCGATAATGATGTCGAGATAATTCATAACAAAGTGATTTTAAGGTGACTTCTATAAATTCCACGATTTGTAAACATTTTCTTTTGAGGCTATTCTGAAATCTTTTGCATGCTTTTGAATTTTTGTCGCCGTCTTGCTGGTTTTCACTCAGTTACAATGCCCACATTGCTCCTTCGTTCAAATCAACAATCTGTCTGACAAAATCTTCAAAATCATTGCAAAGCAATTTTTAGAAATCACCTTAATAAAAAATCCGCACCAAATATTAGTTGCGGTCGAGAGGCAAAGTTACATAAAAAATTCTTATTTTTGCAACAATATTTTTTTCCAATGAGCTTGAGAAACAGACATACCAGCAGACGCCTCGCAGGGTCGTACATTGTCTCGCTGACAAGCATAATTTTAGTGCTTCTCATGACCGGTGCCTTTGTGACAGTGTCGATGTTTGCGAACAATTTAGCCGAATACATCAAGGAAAACATCAGCTTTGAAATCGTCTTCAGAAAAAATGCCACAGAAGCCCAGATTTTAAAGGTGAAATCGTATCTCGAAGAACGCGATTTCGTCAAAAGTGTTGAATATGTTACTCAGACCGAGGCGACGCAAAGGCTTAACGAGTCGCTTGGCGAAGACTTCACCCGATGGTTGGGCAATGTCGAGAATCCCCTTCTGCCTTCGCTTGAAGTGAGATTTGAATCGGAATATGCCAACAGCGACAGCCTCGCGGTCATTGAGAGATGGGCAAAGGACAGAGGCGGTGTCGGAGAGGTTCATTATCAGCGCGAACTCGTCGAATCGGTCAACCACAACATAAACAGAATAATCGATATGATGGCCGTTTTGTGCGTAATATTCTTCGTCATCGCGATAATACTTCTGAGCCACACCATACGACTTTCGATTTATGCCAAACGCTTCGCCGTGCGCACAATGCTTCTCGTCGGGGCAACACGCAGCTTCATAAGAAAACCTTTCGTAAAATCGTTCTTTAAACAAGGTCTTATCGGTTCTTGTATTGCATTGATTATCACTACAATAGTTTTGCTGATTATCTTCAAGCACATTCCGGAACTCAAGGCTTTGAGCGACACGGCAAGCATATTCTGGCTTTACGCCGGAATATTCATCGGAGGATGTACCATAACGTCGGCATGTGCCTTCCTCTCCGTGAACAGATACATCGACACCGACCTCGACGAACTTTACGCATAATAAATTCACAAAATATGGAAAAAGACAACAAAAACGAAAAACAGATGCCTTTTGGCCGCGACAACTACAAATGGGTCATCATCGGGATGCTCTTCCTCCTCGTCGGCTTTCTGCTGATGATAGGCGGAGGCAGCAATAACCCCAACGAATTTAATCCCGACATCTTCAGCGCGCGACGCATAACATTCGCCCCGATTCTCGTCCTCATCGGCTTCGGCATTCAGATTTACGCCATATTGAAGAAAAACGACAAACGTTAATTTTTTGAAAAATGACCTGGTTTCAAGCCTTAATACTCGGCATCGTCCAAGGACTGACCGAATATCTTCCCGTTAGCAGCAGCGGACATCTCACGATAGGACAATATCTATTCGGCATTGACGGCGAAGGCGCGATGGACTTTGAGATAATGGTCCACGTGGCGACCGTCCTCAGCACCTGCCTGATTTTGTGGAAGGAAATCGTGTGGCTGTTCACCGACTTATTCAAATTCAAATGGAACGAAGGAACAAGATACATCGTCAACATCATCATTTCGATGATTCCCGTCGGCATCGTCGGGTTGTGCCTCAACGACTACATTGAATCGATTTTTAATTATGATAAGATAGCCGCATCGTGCGGAAATGGGCTTCTTGTCGTTGGTATATGCCTGATTGTCACGGCGTTACTTCTTGTTTTTTCGTATATCGCGAAACCACGCGTCAAAGAAAACGTAAGCCCGTTGCACGCTTTCGTGATAGGTTTAGCGCAGGCTGTGGCCGTCTTCCCCGGACTTTCACGCTCGGGCAGCACCATAGCCACAGGACTTCTCCTCGGGAACAAGAAAGAAAAACTCGCGCAGTTCTCGTTTCTGATGGTCATTCCGCCAATTCTCGGACAAGCCGTTCTTGACGCGAAAGACCTTATCTTCCCAAGTGCCGAAGCCGTTACAGAGACCGTCTCCACACCGACATCAGCACTCATAGTCGGATTCCTCGCTGCCTTCATAAGCGGCTGTTTCGCCTGCAAATTGATGATAAACCTCGTGAAAAAAGGCAAACTCATCTGGTTCGGCATCTACTGCGCGGTGATAGGAATAATGTCGATAGTACTTCCATATATCTTCTAAATAATTAAAAGTCAACGACTAATGTTTCATTTTGAAGAAGGTGAAGTCTTTCTGATAGACAAACCCATTGATTGGACGTCGTTTGATGCCGTCAATCTCATAAGGGCGCTGATAAAGCGTTTTCACGGACTGAAGAAACTCAAAGTAGGGCATGCCGGCACGCTTGACCCACTCGCATCGGGACTGCTCATCATCTGCACGGGCAAGATGACGAAGAAGATTGATGAGTTTCAGGCACAGATGAAGACTTACACTGGCACGATACGTCTCGGACAGACCACGCCGACATTCGACCTCGAAAGCCTTCCTAACGCCTTTTTCCCGACGGACGGCATCACGAGGGAGATGATTGACGAAGCACGAAAGAAGTTCATCGGCGAGATAATGCAGCGACCGCCAAAGTTCTCCGCCATAAAAATCAACGGAAAACGTGCATTCGACTACGCCCGCTCCGACAAAGAGATTGAGATGAAGGAGAGACTTATCCGCATTGATGACTTCAAAATCGACATGACGCGTTTCCCCGATTTGGATTTTGAAGTCGTATGCAGCAAAGGCACCTATATACGCTCACTTGCCGACGACTTCGGAAAGGCACTCGGCAATGGAGCCTGTCTCGTGGCATTACGCAGGACGAGAATCGGCGACTTTGATGTAAAAGACGCGTGGACCCTTGACGGTCTGCGTGAAGCCATTATAGCGGAAGGTCACGACGGAGCACCTGAAAATCAGCAGAAAAAAGAGCCTTATGAACATAAGAAGTTTTCTAAAGCGCAAACAGATTGAGATAACGTGGAAATCGTATCTCCTTGACGCACTGAGTGCTATGGCGCTCGGTCTCTTCGCCTCTCTGTTGATAGGCGTCATTCTCGACACCATTGGCGACAAATGCGGTCTTGAATGGTTGCGTGTGCTTGCCGGATATGCCAAGGGCGTCACCGGTTCGGCCATCGGTGTAGCGATAGCATACGCTTTGCACGCACCGGCGTTGGTGTTGTTCAGTGCGGTGGCAGTGGGCATGGCAGGAAACGCGTTGGGTGGTCCGGTAGGAGCTTTAGTCGCCGTCGTCATCAGCACCGAGTTAGGAAAAGCAGTGTCGAAGGAGACAAAGGTTGATATTCTCGTGACGCCGTTTGTCGTCATAGCGTCGGGAGTTCTTTTGGCGCAGTTTGTAGGGCCGTGGATACAGGCTTTCATGGAGGCTTTCGGGCGTTTCGTGATGCACGCCACCGAGATGAGGCCGTTTGCTATGGGCATTGTCGTTTCCGTAAGTATAGGCATGGCACTGACGCTGCCGATAAGCAGTGCCGCGATATGTATTGCGATAGGCTTGTCGGGGCTTGCAGGCGGGGCTGCGACAGCAGGTTGTTGCGCCCAGATGATAGGGTTTGCCGTGATGAGTTTCAGGGAAAACGGTTGGAGCGGCATCGTCTCGCAGGGCATCGGCACGTCGATGATACAGATGTCGAACATTATAAGGAACCCGTGGGTATGGCTTCCGCCGACCCTTGCCGGAGCCGTGGCGGGGCCTGTGGCGACATGCGTTTTTCATCTCAGCAACGTGGCTATAGGTTCCGGAATGGGGACGTGCGGTCTTGTCGGGCCGATAGGTATAGTCTCGGCAATGCCGGAAGGAGGAGCGACGATGTGGTTCGGGCTGATTACCGTCTGCTTCATCATGCCGGCCATTCTGACACCGCTTTTCGCGTGGCCTATGCGGAGGACGGGGCTCATCAAAGACGGCGATTTGAAGATTGAAGGGTGAGAGGTTACGGAAAAGATGAGTGAAAATAGAAGTTCACCATAAAATCCGAAGTCATGAAGAAAATATTACTCTTTTCATTGCTGATGACGGCTGCTTTAACAGCTTTTTCACAGATTCATAATTACATGGAACTTATAGACAATAAGGGGAACAGAACGCAGACTTATCCTGATGTAACCGAGATCAATCCTGAAATTCAACAGATTATCAATGAAGTTGACACTGTGGCGATATATAACAGTGTCGCATGGATGCAGCAGTATGTGCGCGACGCCTACTCGCCCGAAGCACTTCTCACGCAAAACTGGCTCGTCGAGCAATACGAGTCGATTTAGTTGCTTATACTCATGACATCGTTGTCAAGTGATGGTCGAATAAAAATTTATAGTGACACGCTCGGAGATGGGCATATTCTGCCGGAGAATGCTTATCCAATCCAGGAAGGCATTAACGCCCAATATATTACAAATA
The DNA here is from genome assembly GCA_024400195.1 of Bacteroidales bacterium. Taxonomy (GTDB): domain Bacteria; phylum Bacteroidota; class Bacteroidia; order Bacteroidales; family F082; genus Limimorpha. Next base: position 10,953 of record JAKSNC010000035.1, on the reverse strand, counting down.
TCGACGTTCCACACACGACCTGTGACGACAAAGCACAAAAAGTCTTTATCGCTGTTGACAGGGATTTCGTTTCCGATATTGACTTCGTTCATCTCGCTTCCAAGATGCAGAAAATGATAGACGTGAGAAGCGCAGGCTTAATGCCGGTGGAAATTGTTTTTTCTGAATAAAAATCCAAAATCTGTAGATTTTTACTCTTAAAAAAATCGTACCTTTGTGGCTTCAAAAATCACAAATAAATTCTTCGTATCGTGAAACGTACAGAAATAAAAGACGCTCTTCTTTCGCAAGAGTTTGGTAAGGAAATCAATGTAAAAGGATGGGTCCGCAACAAACGCGGCAGCAAAAACGTGGCATTCATTGCACTCAACGACGGCTCCACAATCAATAACTTGCAGCTCGTCATCGACCTCAACGTCATACCGGAGGAAAAACTCGCACTCATGCATGCCGGAGCCTCTGTTTCAGCAAACGGCTGCCTCGTCAAATCGGCCGGCGGACAACAAAACGTCGAACTGTCAGTCTCGGAAATCGAACTTCTCGGCCCGGCCGACCCTGAAAAATATCCGCTCCAACCGAAAAAACACTCGTTAGAATTTCTCCGCACAATCTCGCATCTCCGTTTCCGTACAAACACATTCGGAGCCGTTATGAGACTGCGTCACGCAATGGTCTTCGGTATCCATAAGTTCTTCAACGACAGGGGTTTCTATAACATTCACACGCCGCTTATCACTGCTTCCGATTGTGAAGGCGCAGGCGAAATGTTCCAAGTCACCACTCTCGACCTCAACAATCTTCCGAAAAACGAAGAAGGAAAAATCGACTATACTCAGGATTTCTTCGGAAAATCGACAAATCTTACTGTTTCCGGACAACTTGAAGGCGAACTTGCCGCAACAGCACTCTCAAAAATTTATACTTTCGGCCCGACATTCCGCGCCGAGAACTCCAACACGCCACGCCATCTTGCCGAGTTTTGGATGATTGAGCCCGAAATGGCTTTCTACGACATCAACGACAATATGGACCTCGCCGAGGAAATGCTGAAATACCTCATCAAATACGCACTCGACAACTGTATGGACGACCTCCGCTTCCTCAGCAACAGACTTCAAGAAGAGGAAAAAGGCAGAAAAGAGGAAGAAAAATCGATGGAACTCATTGAAAAACTGCATTTTGTCCTCGAACATCCGTTTGAGAGAGTCACTTATACGCAGGCTATAGACATCCTCAAAAACTGCAACTACAACAAAAAAGGCAAATTCGAATATCCTATCACAGGCTGGGGCGTTGACCTTCAGTCGGAACACGAGCGTTATCTCGTTGAAAAACACTTCAAACGTCCGGTCATCCTCACCGATTATCCTATGGAAATCAAGGCTTTCTATATGAAGCAGAACGAAGACGGAAAGACTGTCCGCGCCATGGACGTGCTCTTCCCCGGAATCGGCGAGATTATAGGCGGCTCAGAACGCGAGACCGATCTCGGCAAACTCCTCAAGAGAATGCACGAAGTAGGTATTCCGGAGGCTTCGATGGACTGGTATCTCGATTCGCGCCGCTTCGGTTCCGTGCCTCATTCGGGCTACGGCCTCGGCTTTGAACGCCTCATCCTCTTCATCACCGGAATGACCAACATCCGCGACGTCATCGCCTTCCCGAGAACACCCAAAAATTGTCTTTACTAACTATTTGATATTCTGATAGTTTATGCCACAGCGTCTGACACAAACTGCTAAACAGCGGCTCGATGCCATTCCGTCACAACAGCAGATTCTCGCCGGCAAGTTGTGCGAACTGCCTGTTGAGGAATTGGAAAGCCGTGTCGAACAGGAACTCGACGACAACCCGTTTCTCGAAAAAGAGGACTCGGAGGCTGAAGATGACGAGTTTCCCGTTGATGACGAACATGATGACGTAAACGAAGACGAAAGCAAAGAAAACGAAGACGAGGGCGAAAACAACGATATTGACGATTTAGTCGATTTTCTTGAAGACGGTGATGACGATTCCGCCGCCTACAAAAGCAGTAAGTCAAACGATAACGATGAGCATTACGAGGCACCTATACGCGACTCGCGCTCGTTTTATGATGACCTTTTTTCGCAATTGGGACTTCTCGACATTGATGAAAAAACCCGTAAATTGTGCGAATACATCATCGGCAACATCAATGGCGATGGCTATCTCGCCGACGAAAACGGTCCGATAACGTCTGAAGCCATCTGCGACCAACTGCTTCTGCAGTATTGGGATACAAGCATTGATGATGTCGAATCGGCAGTCGGAGTGGTGCAACGTCTCGACCCGGCCGGCATCGGAGCACGCGACCTCAGGGAATGCCTCCTGCTTCAACTGATGAGGAAAAATACAAACGATAACACTGATGTTGAGGCGGCGATTACGATTGTGAGAGATTGCTTTAACGATTTTTACGGACATCATTTCGACAAGATAACCAAGAAGACCGGCCTCGACGAGATGCAGATAGAGGCGGCTTCCGCACTGATAAAGAAACTGAACCCGAAACCCGGCGACGGCATCACGTCGTTTATCGAAAACAACTCGGCTATAATTCCTGATTTCGTTGTCGTCAACTACGGCGGAAAACTCAGAGTATCAATGAACGACGGTAATGTCCCGGCCTTGAAGGTCAGTTCCGACATGTACGACGAATATTCCTCAATGTCCGACTCGAAAGAGAAAAAAGAGGCTTTGAAGTTTATCAAGGAGAGAATGGATTCGGCGCGTATGTTCATTGGGGCTATGAGGCAGCGTCGTGTGAACCTTGCCAAGACGATAGAGGCTATCGTCAGCATACAAAAGGATTATTTCCTGACGGGAAACCTCATAATGCTCAAACCTATGATTCTTGATGATGTCGCAAAGCGCGTCGGACTTGATGTCTCAACGATTTCGCGCATATCGAAGTCAAAATACGTCAGAACGGATTTCGGGACATTCCAACTGAAGCATTTCTTCAGTGAAGGCGTCGGAACAAAAGGCGGCGGCGAAGTATCAAACAAAGAGATAAAGATGATCCTTGCCGAATGTATCGACGGCGAAGACAAACAACATCCGCTCTCCGATGACGACCTTACGAAAATCCTGAGAAGCCGCTACGGCTACGATATTGCACGCCGAACAGTGGCAAAATACCGCGAAGATTGCGGCATCCCCGTCGCACGACTGCGCAAAAATTTGTGAAAATGCGACTTGCAGCCAACATATTTTCAGTACTGACACACCCCGTTTTTCACCCGCTCGTCATGTGCTGTGTCCTTTTGAAAGCCGGCTTTATGCTTATGGTAAGGCCTTGGCCGACAATCGCTATCACAACAGTTTCGGTCGTTGCAGTACCGATGTTGCTTATATTTTTCCTTAAAAGACTGCGCGCCATGACATCAATAACGGCAGACGAGCGCAGCGAGAGAACGACACCGCTCATCTTTATGGGAATAGCCCTCTTTTTTACCGCCGACTTTTTTTCAAAAACGCCTTTCGTCGTCTTCTCACTTTACCTTTACGCCATGTTTTGGATTACAGTGGCAGCCTTCGTGATAAATTTTTTCTGGAAAATAAGCCTTCACACACTCGGTTGTAGCGGTTTTTGCACATTCTTGGCGTTTTTGACACACCAAAATGAAGATTTCTTTCCGTTTTTGATACTTGCACTCGTCTTCGCCGGACTCATCGGCAGTGCGCGTCTATATCTTAAACAGCATGATATTTCCCAAGTTTTTGCCGGTTATGCCGTCGGTGCCGTAGTGACTGTCGTTTCTGTTCTTTGAAAAAAATCGTAAATTTGCCTTTCAATTTCTGTGAGAAAAAATCTTCTGCCATCAATGTCTCTTAAAGAAAAAATAATAAGTCTTGCTCGTGAGTATTTAATTGATATTCAAGAGATAAGACGTTGCATCAATTCTCATCCCGAAGAAAGTTTCAAAGAATTTGAGACGGCGTTGTTCATTGAAAAGAAATTGGACGAGTGGGGGATAAGCCATAAGCGCGTCGCTGAAACCGGAATTATTGCCGTCATCAAGGGAAACGACCCTGAACGGAGACGCGTGGCACTTCGTGCCGATATGGACGCGATTTTTGTCGAAGGAAAACTGATGCACGCCTGCGGTCACGATGCGCACACTGCAATGCTTATTGGTGTGGCGAAGATTCTTAACTCATTGAAAGACAATCTTAAAGGAACTTTTATCTGCATTTTTCAACCCGGAGAGGAAAAAGTCCCCGGCGGTGCGAAGCTGATGATAGAAAACAATGTCGTTGACACCGCCGACTTCGTTATAGGCCAGCACGTCTTTCCCGATTTGGAATGCGGCAAGATCGGCATTCCGTCGGGCGTGTGCATGGCTTCGTGCGACGAGTTGAACGTGAAGGTGACGGCGCAGGGCGGTCATGCGGCCAAGATTCATCAACGCAAAAATACTGTCTTGGCAGCATCGGTGTTCGTCTCACGCCTCGCCGACGAGTTCCCGGAAAAAGACGACGCCCCGATTGTTGCCTTCGGCCGCTTCATCGCCGACGGAACATACAACGCCATCCCTTCCGAAGTGAATGTCAAAGGCACGATGAGAACTTTCGATGAGAATCAGAGAAGAGAAATAAAGTTGAAAATCAACGAAGTGGCAAAAGAAGTCGCAACTATTTATGGCGTTGATGTTAATGTCGTAATCGATTCGGGCTATCCGTCGCTGAAAAACGATTCGAATTTAGAAAAAATCGTCACCGCTGCGGCCATCGACCTTGTCGGAAAAGATAATGTCACCGCTGTTGAAAAAATGTACACTGCGGAAGATTTTGCATGGTATTCTCATCAAAAACCGTCGTTTTTCTATCGCCTCGGCTGCGCCAACGTTGCGAAAGGCATCATCGGAAAACAGCATACGAAAGAGTTCGATATTGATGAAAATTGTCTTGAAATCGGAATGGAGATGATGTGCCTGACAGCCGTCTCGGAAAAATAAGCTAAATACAAGTAATAAACGCAACGAACTTGAAAAAGGCATTGTTTATCATAGCGGATTAAAAATGCTGGCACCGCTGACCGTAAGTCTGTTTTTTTCTGTAATTTCGTCTTTTTTTGAAAATATATTGTTTTTTTTTTATACATTTGCAATTCAAAACGCAACAATGGGATGAAATTTTACTTAGAACATGGTAACTGGCTTGGCAGTACTGCTTTTGCAGGTGCGAAACTGTCTGCTCGTCACTCTGTCGTAGCGCGGCGTTGCGTCTGAAAAATAAAAACTATAATGTAAAACAAGCAAAGAGGAAGGGAAAGGGAGAAAAGAAATGAAATGGGAAAAGATGAGGGATGTTATTGTATCGGTGGCGTTGCTGTTTGCGTTGATGGTTCCGTTGGCGGCCATAGGGCAGTATGATTTGGGATATGACTACGGTACAATATGGGACAACAAGAACGTTGGCGGCAACGGTACCAACAACTATGCCAAATGGGAGGGTATGAAAGACGAGACACCCATGAGTAGCGGACTCTTTGGGTTGAATGTTTCGTGGGAGACCCTCAGGCAGGATGAGCCTAAGTACTATTTCGTATGGTACGACATGAATGACGACATGAATGACGCCATGAATGGCGGTGGCAACAACACCAAATGGGTGGACATTGAGGACGTGACACCCGTGGGCGGCGGACTAATTACGTTGACGGCTCCGTGGAATGTCCTCGGGCTGAATGAGCCTGAAAACGTTGGCGACAAAGGTTACGATGAAGGCGAAGGTGTCGAATGGGAAAAAATGAAAGACGCCGATGAAGGTGTCGAATGGGAAAAAATGGAGGACGTAACACCTGTGGGCAGCGGACTTATTGTGTTGACGGTGGCGAGCGTGTGCTATGTCGGAATCAAAAAACGAAAACATTTAAAAATCAGAAAGTTGAAAAAGGTATTACTTATCATGGCGGCTGCGCTGATGACAATGACGCAGTGCAGAAAACAGGAAACTGGCTCAACGGCGAGAACGGTTAAGATGACGATAACGGCGGGTCCTGGCGCGAAGACTGACATCAACGAGGGAACGGGCGCGATAACATGGAGCGCGGACGACAAACTCTACGTGAGTGACGGCAATTCTTGGCGCGGAATCCTTACCCTCGAGAGCGGAGCCGGCAGCGCTCTTGGCACATTCACGGGAACAATAGATATTGGTGAAGGGACGACCTACCACTTCTTCTACTTCGGCCACGACAATGACATGCCAGATTTGCCTATCGGCGAAGTAAATGAAATCGGCATCAATTTTGGCTCACAGAGCGGCACACTCGATGACGCGATGAGATACCACATGGGCCACGGCAAGACTGGTGTGACGGTGGATGGAGATAAAGCCACGGGCCACGTGATGATGAGCACTAAGATAGCGATAGCGCACTTCAATTTCATCACTGATGATGCGGAACCCTACACGGGTTCTGTGACGATGAGCGGCGATTTCATCAACAACTACATGTATTTTTATCCCAATGGCAATTTCTATGGCAGTGAATATGATGGCATCACCATCAACGATGGCGACGGTATAAGCGGCGATAGATATGTGACGCTCATCCCGATAGGAGAAGATGCGGTAGAGGTGGAATTCATCGGTGATGCCACGGGCAGCATGACTTTCCAAACCGGCATTCTCGAAAACAAGTTCTATGGCATGAGCAAGGCGATAGAGGTGACGCTGAAGCGGGCAGTGCCGAAGTTCTCCGTTAGTGCCAATACCACGGTTGAGTTTGCCCCGGGCAACCTGTACTACGACGGTAGCGCGTTCCATTTCGAGACAAGCCAAACGGCGTACACGAGTTCATGGAATTCAAACCGTGTGGACCATTTTCTATGGAGTCCTAACAAGGATGTCGCGGTGGACATATCGACATCGTCGAGTAGTGGTCTGATCTCCGACGTGTTCTTCACGAACGCAACAAAGACGACAGCTTCCCCAAGTTTCCGTGTGTCAGGTGAGGATGCCGGCACGTGGCGCACTTTGAGCAGAGCTGAGTGGATGTATCTCTTGGGAGTCAACAATAGTTCGCACCGCCGTGATGCTAATAGGTTTGCGAAGGCGAAGGTGAACGGAGTCAATGGTCTGCTTATATTCCCAGATGGCTACAATAACGGGGTGAGCATAGTTGACGGTACCATCGTGGGAGTCGCTGATGTGAACGTCGCAGGTGCTAACTATCCGTCCTCCAGTATTCCCGATGACAAATGGGCTGAGATGGAGTCTTCTGGCGTTGTCTTCCTTCCGGCTGCTGGCTACCGCAATGGTACGGAATTCACCAATGTCGGTTCTGATGGCTACTATTGGGCGAGTGATGCCGCCAATCCAAGTAACGCGTACAGCGTCTACTTCCATTCGGGCAATGTTAATCAGAATTACTCCTTCAGTAGGATCTATGGGAGCACGGTGCGTTTGGTCAGGTAGGAGATTTACCGAGGTGACACAGCCTTATCGCCTTGTCGTTGACTGTGAGTATCGCGCCTTTGTGGTTCCTTTCGGTAAAATATAGGCTCTACTGCCACCGATTAAAGTTGCGTTTGTATCTTGAAATTAATAAAAATTCAATCATGAAGATATTGATTTCATACGCTTTAGATAGTGAATTTAATCCTTTGGGAACGAACTTGGGCGACAACGAGCTCTCTTACGTCATAACCGGTGTCGGAAAAGCCCGCGCGGCGATGTCAGTCATGCGTGCCGTCATCGAAAACAAACCCGACCTCGTCATCAACGTCGGCACGGCAGGCACAGTGATTCATGAAAAAGGCGACATCCTCGTCTGCAACCGTTTCATCGACCGCGACTTGCGGAAAGTCAACATAGGCTGCATAAGAAGCGAAATCGTCTCCGAAAAAATAGCCGAGATGCCGCTTTTCGCCAACATGAAGAGTTTTTACACGGCAAACACCGGCGACAGTTTCGTGACTGAATTGGGAAATCTCGAAGGCGATGTGATAAACATGGAGACTTTCGCCGAAGCTGATGTCTGCGATGTCATGGGCGTGCCTTTTGTCGCCGTGATGTGCGTGAGCGACGTGATTGGCAGAAACTCCGTCAAGGCTTGGGAAGACAGTCTTACCGACAGCAAGACGTTGCTCAACGACTTCGTTAAAAAACTCCTTTCGTGATGAGTGATCTGCTTCGTTGGCTTCCGATAACGAAAAAAGAGACGGATTTGCGCGGCTGGGATTATGTCGATGTGATAATAATCACTGGCGATGCCTACGTCGATCATCCGGCTTTCGGGGCGGCCGTCATCGGGCGCGTCCTCGAACATCACGGCTACAGAGTTGCATTGATACCGCAACCCAACTGGCGTGACGACCTCCGCGACTTCCGCAAATTCGGGAAACCGCGTCTTTTTTTCGGCATCACTGCCGGCGCGATGGATTCCATGGTGAACCATTATACCGCCAACCGGCGTCTCCGTTCCAACGACGCATATACGCCTGGCGGTGCTTCGGGCTTCCGTCCCGATTACGCTACCATCGTCTATTCAAATATACTGAAACAGCTTTATCCAGATACGCCGGTGCTGATCGGAGGCATTGAGGCTTCGCTGCGCCGCGTCACTCATTACGACTATTGGGCCGACAAACTGAAACCGTCCATCATCGTCGATTCCAAGGCCGACATCGGGGTCTATGGCATGGCCGAATTGTCTATCATTGAGATTGCCGACGCCCTCGCCAATGGGAAAAAAATGTCGGAACTGACCAATATTCCACAGACTTTTTTCATTAAAGATAAGACTGAAACCATTGATTCAGAATGGAATGACATCGTTTTGGCATCTCACGACGATTGTCTGAAAGATAAGAAGACATACGCCTCCAATTTCAGGCATATTGAAGAGGAATCGAACAAAAAACACGCCTCGCGTCTAATACAAGATGTTGGGAATCAGTGTGTTTATATCAATCCGCCGTATCCAACCTTTACGCAGGAACAGATAGATTCTTCGTTTGACCTGCCTTACACGCGCAAGCCGCATCCGAAATACGACAAACGCGGCGTCATTCCGGCTTACGAGATGATACGCCATTCGGTAAATATGCACAGAGGCTGTTTCGGCGGATGCGCTTTCTGCACCATTTCCGCGCATCAGGGCAAATTTGTCGCGTCGCGCAGCAAGGAATCGATTCTGAAAGAAGTCGCCCAGATAGTGAAGATGGACGATTTCAAAGGCTATATCAGCGATTTGGGAGGCCCTTCCGCCAATATGTATATGATGAGCGGAAGAGATGAAAATCTTTGTGCGAAATGTGCGCGTCCGAGCTGCATTCAGCCAAATATCTGCCCGAACCTCAACACCGATCATCATCCGCTTTTGGATATTTACAAAACCGTTGACGCAATGCCGGAAGTAAAAAAGGCGACGATAGGCAGCGGCATTCGCTACGACCTTTTTCTCACCAATCCCGACATCGACGGAAAACTCGGTTATCGCGAATATTTAGAACAACTCGTGAGCCGTCACGTCAGCGGGCGACTAAAGGTGGCACCTGAACATGTCAGCGACAAAGTGCTGAAGCTCATGCGTAAACCGTCGTTTTCGTTATTCATAAAGTTGAAGAAGCAGTTTGACGAAATCAATTCGAGGCACCATCTCAACCAACAGATAATACCGTATTTTATATCAAGTCACCCGGGCTGTACCTTGCACGATATGGCGGAACTTGCCTCTAAAACCCGCGAACTCGGCTTCAGGTTGGAGCAGGTGCAGGACTTCACGCCCACGCCCATGACCCTCGCCACGGAGATTTATTATTCCGGTTACGACCCTTACACGCTTCAAAAAGTCTTTGTGGCCAAAAACAGCGAAGACAAATTAGCGCAAAGGCGTTTCTTTTTCTGGTATCTTCCCGAAAACCGCCGTTGGGTTGAAAAGATGATGAAGTTGGAAATTCATTAGCCTTTAACAATTGATTATTAGTTGTTTATAATATTTTGACGATTTGACTTTCTTAACTTTTTGAGCGGTCTAAAGTCAAAAAATATTCCGAATTACAAATTCAGAATTTCGCATTCCGAATTCCGAATTAAACATTCGACCTTTGACCTTTGACCTTTCTTTACTTTTTTTACTCTCTTTACTTTCTTAACCTCTCAAACCGTTCAAACTCTCGACTTCGAGGCAGCCTACACTACAATGTCCATCATCGCAAATATGACAATAGTGACCCCCTTGGAAGAGACTATAACAATTCTTCGCTCCAACCGTGACCAATATCCCAATGATAATCAATTACAAATTCAAAATCATCAGGAAGATTAAATTCATCGGCAATGACTTCGCGTAATTTTGTGACATCAACGATATGACCGTTGAGCCCTTCGGTGAGCCAATGACCGACATAAACATAAAATTTCTCGTCGTTTTTATTGAGAAATATGCGTCCGCGTGGAATCATCGTGTAGTTGTGTTCGTTGTAAAAAATTGAATTCACATCATTTTTTTGTACTGCCCGATGATGCTGTTTTTGCCAATAAGTCTTATGCAGTTTGCCGACAGTGGCATTCCCATTCACAAAAATAGCTTTGTCGGCATCTGTTTTTTCAATGCCAAATAAACTGTTTTCAATGATGTCATACCAAAAAATCCCAACTTTTGGCCGTCCGTTGTCAAGAAACCCGGCCATTGCACCGATAATATCGTCGTGTTCGTCGCCGTTGGTGTAATTGATGCCTTTATTGTCTTTTGTCATAATCTTTTTTGCAAAAATATGAAAATTTAGTGAACATTAAAAAATAACTTGGTAAAGTTTTGAGTCAAGCGAAGACGATTTATAACGATGCAAAACACCATCATTGAAGGCCTTCATCAGGGGCTCAAAACAATGCCGAAAATTATAGTTAAATATTTGATTATCAATTAGATATATTTGCAAAACTGGAGAAATTTTCGTAACTTGAAGATTATTGCAA
>JAKSNC010000034.1 GCA_024400195.1 Bacteroidales bacterium | reverse complement strand
CAAATCAGTTTCTCAGGCTTTTTGGTTTGAACGCGAAATAATAGCTAATGCGTTAATTTATAATATGTTATTTTAAATTTCTTTTTCTGTTGTTTTTGTTTATAAAGTTTTAATTCTATTGATAATTTCTTCGGCACTTATATTCATTTTGCAGAAGGCGAACCATTTTTTACCTAAATCCTTGATTGATGCGCCGATGTGGTAAACCGTGTCATCAATGATCAGGAAGCGGTCGTGTGATTTGTCAAACTGCATCACTTCTATTTTTTCGTATTGTTGGTTGTGCTGTTTAAGAGCTATATTAAAAGATGGTGACAATTGTCTTGAATATATGATTGCATCAATGCCTTTTTCACGTTCCGCCAGCCTTAGCAAAACCGTTTCGTCAACATAGTTGTCAATCAAGACAATGCGTTTTTTTGCAGAACGGATAAGGCTGTTCACAAAACCGAAAGGCTCAAGTACGTTTCCGTCATAGAAAATTCCCTCAACTGGTGGCAGTGCTGTTTTCACAAAAAAGTCAATCTTGTTTTCTGTTACCGAAACGCGCTGTTCCAATCTCTCAATGCGTTGGTTGAATGAATAGCCTTTAAGCAAATGGTCTTTCAAGACTTTGTTGGCCCACTGACGGAATTTAGTCGCATTCAGGGAACTTACTCGGTATCCAACAGACAAAATTGCATCTAAGTTGTAGTGAAGAATGTTCCTGCGGACATTTCTGTTGCCTTCCTTTTGAACTACCGAGAAAAACTCGGCAGTTGCATTTTTATCCAATTCGTTTTCTGAGAAAATATTCTTCAAGTGCAAACCGACATTATCACTCGAGCAACCAAACAAATAGGCTATCTGCGATTGTGTAAGCCATACGGTTTCTTCATCCATCCTCACTTCGAGTTTAATTTCCTCGTCGGGCTGGTAAAGGACTATCTCATTGGTTATGTCAGCGAAACCGTCTTTCATTTTGTGTTTTTGTTTTGAATGTGAATGATATCTAATGCGTTAATTTATAATATGTTATTTTAAATTTCTTTTTCTGTTTATCTGTTATTTTATTGAGTTTATATGATGTTTATTTATCAAGAATCAATTTGGTGAGGCTTTGTTTGTCCGGCAAAACGGTCTGGTACTTGCTTGCGAAGATTTGCTTTGTTTTCTTCTGGCAGAGTGATTTCCACCAATGCGTCGTTTTTCTTTTTGCACAACACTATACCTATAGTTTTGTTTTCATGTTCCAGTTTTACAAAGCGGTCGTAGTAATTCACATACATCTGCATCTGTCCTAAGTCCTGATGCGAAAGTTCCCCTATCTTCAAATCAATCAGCACAAAACACTGCAAAATCCTGTTGTAGAAAACCAAATCAACGTAAAAATGCTTTTCGTCAAAAGTTAGTCGCACTTGTCTGCCCACAAAAGTATATCCCTTGCCGAGTTCCAGAAGAAACGATTCAAGTTTGTTGATGAGTTTTTGCTCAAGTTCCGATTCTGAATAGGAGGCTTGTTCAGGCAATCCAAGAAATTCCAAAATGTAAGGATCTTTTACAATGTCAGCTGGTTTTTCGATGATTATACCTTGGGCGGAAAGCTTCTTCACCTCATCTTTGTCTTTGCTGAGCGCGAGTCGCTCATACAAAGACGAGTCAAACTGCCGTTTAAGTTCTCGCAGACTCCAATTTGAATTTTCCGCTTCCTTTTCATAGAAATCCCGTTCTGCATTGTTGTCAATACGCATCAAAAACAGGTAGTGAGACCAACTTAAATGGAATTGGTCAGACAGTGTCTGACGAATTGAGTACGATTGATAGAAATCCCTCATTTGTTTGAGATTAGTGACAGAAAAACCCTTGCCAAACTCTCGTGTCAACTTTTCGGAAAGGTTTTTGAGAACTTCTTTTCCGTATTCGGCACGAGAATTACCGTTTTGCTCGTCCTCCACGATAATTTTTCCTATTTCAAAATAGGTATAGACCATAGCAATATTGACAGCACTTGTCACCTTTCTTCTGGCTTCTTCCAAAAGACGAGCGATTTTGTTGTACAATTCGTTGCTTTTAAGCGGTTTCGTGTTATCGGGATTCTTCATTTGCCAAATTTTCTGCAGTTTTTACGTCTAATAGCTAATGCGTTATGTTATAATATGTTATTTTAAAATTTCTTTTTCTGTTGCTTGTTATTTTTGTGTAAAGATAATGTTTTTATTTGTGTTCTGTCAGATATTGTTGAGCAATACTTATGGCCTTGTTTAATTTATCGATAAACCACTGCTTATCGGGAAGATATGCTAGAAATTGAGCAACTTTGATGTTTTCTTCGTCAAGCATCATCAGTTCGATATGTTCAGTGTTTCCTTCACTGCATAAAAGAAGTCCGATAGGCTTCTCTTCGCCAGATTGCATCTCGTGTTTCTGCAAATATTTGAGATAAAGTTCCATCTGTCCTTTGTATTCAGGTTTGAATTTGCCCAATTTCAAGTCGATAGCAACTAACCTTTTCAGCTTTCGATGATAAAAAAGAAGGTCCAAATAATAATCAATACTGTCAATGGACATCCTTTTTTGACGTTCTAAGAAAGCAAAACCCTGGCCTAATTCCAAAATAAAGTTTTCCAACTGGCTGATAATGGCATTTTCAAGTTCTTTTTCTGAGAAGATTCCTGAAAGCCCCAAGAAATCTAAGACATACGAACTTTTGAATACAACATCCGGAGTTATGATTTCATCATTAAGTTTTGTTAATTGCTCCGAAATTTCCTCTTCAGATTTTGTGGCAATCATAGAACGTTCGTAAAGCATGGTGTCCTGCTTTTGTCGCAAAACTCTCAAACTCCAATGCTCCGACAAACACATTTGTTGATAAAACAGTCGTTTTGTAGTTTCTTCAATGGAAGCTAATTCAACGAAATGACTCCAACTCAATGTTTGCGACAGTGTTGCAAACATTGACACGTCGGGATATTCGCGAGCAACTTTTACCATTCTCGTCAGTGCGGTGTAGGTATAGCCCTTTCCAAATTTTTCTGTTAATCTTTTCGACAATGTCGCAAGAATTTGCCCTCCATATTGAGAATAGGTTTCATAACGCACTTGCGTGGTAATATAGTTGCCGATACTCCAATAGAGTCGGCTTATTTCAGCGTTTAACGAAACAGCGACTTTATGGCTCGTCTGTGCAATCAGTTGAACGATTCCTTGAAATAAAGAATCGCTGTTTGCCATATCTGACTGCACTTTTATTATCTCGTTAGGGATGTCCATTTTTCCGACGCTTTTTGTTTTGAATGTGAATAATAGCTAATGCGTTATGTTATAATATGTTACTTTAAAATTTTCTGTTTCTTTGTTATAAGTTTTAGTTGTTATTTAATTCATTTTCAATATCTTCAATAGAAGGGAGAAAACTTTTGATGTCTTTTGGCAGTGCTTGGGCTAATTCGTATTCCGAAATGCCCAAAGGTTGGTTGCTGCTTTCAAGAGCATATTGTGCCAATACATTATCTTTCTCCTGACATATCAACAAACCTATGGCTGAATTATCACCTTCTGTGTTAAGCTGGTGGTTTACAGCAACTACGTACGTACCCAATTGCCCAACGTTGCCAGAATCAAATTTTCCTGTCTTCACTTCTACGACAACATATCGGTGCAAAGGTACACAATAAAATAGCATATCCAAAAACTTTTCGGTTTCTCCTATTTTAATTCTGATTTCTTTGCCCATATAAGCAAAACCACGTCCCAACTCCATCAATGTTTTGGCGATATTGCTTATAAGAGCATCTTTCAGTTCCGACTCCTTATAATCTTCCGTAAGAGTCAAAAAACCGAAATTGTAGGGGTCTTTTGTAATTTGTTGAGCCAAGCAACTTTCTGGTTCGGGCAAAACTTTTGAAAAGTTGCTGATCGCTGAGCCTTCGCGTTCATATAAATTTGAAGACAACATGTTCAACAAAACATTTCGGCTCCAATTGTTTTCCAACGTCTTCCTCACATAAAAGAATGCCTTGGCGGAATCCCCTTTGGTCTTGTCTATAATGTAAAGATGGTGCGTCCATGGAACTGAAAAAAGCACATCGAATATTTCAGCAGGTTGCTGAAAATTCATCAAAGCAGATTTTTCAGCAGGTTGCTGAAGATTTTTCAATAGATTGATATACAACGAATAAAAACGTTTTGCATAGCGAATATTGCTTTCCGAAAGACCTTTTGCATTGCTCATTTCAGAACGCAAATCCAAACTTAAAATTTCATAAAAATGACTTCCATACTTGTTGTCGTATGCTTTTTCCGAAATGTCTTTTCCCAAGGTCCAATAGAAACGAATAACTTCTTCGTTTACTTTAACGGCGGCTCTCACTTGTTGCTGTCGATATAGTAAGACGAGATTTTCAATCCAAGTTTTGTATTCTTTGTCAATATGAATTAACTCACTCATTGTCGATTGGGTTGTGAATAATAGCTAATGCGTTGATTTATAATTCGTTGGCTTGCTTTTTGTTTACAGTCTCGTTTCGGGGACACGGTCTGTCGCCGCCTTTACTTCGCGTAGTGCTGGTAGAAGGCGATGATAGTCTCGATGCCCTTGAAGAAGTGGTCAACGCGGTAGTTTTCGTTTGGTGAGTGTATTGCGTCCGAGCCGAGTCCGAAGCCCATCAGTATCGACTTGATTCCGAGCACCTTCTCAAATGTCGAGATAATCGGGATGGAACCGCCGCTGTACATCGGGACGGGCATTTTGCCGTACGTTTCCATGAAGGCCTCTTCCGCCGCCTTGTAAGCCGGAAGGTCGGTCGGGCATCCGTAGGCTTGGCCGCCGTGCAGTGGAGTGACTTTCACTGTGACGTATTTCGGTGCGATTTTCTCAAAATATTTCTTAAAGAGTCTGCCTATTTTTTCGTGATCCTGATTGGGAACGAGACGGCATGAAATCTTGGCGTATGCCTTTGACGGCAGTACCGTTTTCGAGCCTTCGCCGGTGTAGCCGCCCCAGATGCCGCACAAGTCGAATGTAGGGCGTATGCCGACGCGTTCGATTTTGGTGTAGCCCTTTTCTCCGCGTAGTGCTTTAACGCCGAGGCTGTTCTTATATTCGGTCTCGTCGTACGGGGCCTCGTTGATTTTCCTGCGCTCGGCTGCCGTGTATTTCCTGACGTCGTCGTAAAATCCCGGAATGGTGATGTGGTTGTTTTCGTCCATCACGCCGGCGACCATCTCGCAGAGCGTGTTGATCGGGTTGGCGACAGAACCGCCGAAGAGCCCCGAATGAAGGTCGGCGTTGGGGCCTGTGACTTCCACCTCCCAGTAGGCGAGGCCGCGCAAACCAGCCGTTATCGAAGGCTGCTCATGACTGATCATGCTTGTATCGGAGACGAGGATGATGTCTGCTTTGACGAGTTTCTTGTTCGTGACAACCCATTTGGCAAGGCTTCCCGAACCGATTTCCTCTTCGCCCTCGAGCATGAATTTGACGTTGCATGTCAGCGTGCCCGTCTTCATCATCGTTTCAAAAGCCTTGCAGTGCATGAAGGCCTGACCTTTGTCATCATCAGCACCGCGCGCCCAGATTTTGCCGTCTTTTATAACTGGCTCGAAAGGGTTCGTGTTCCACAACTCAATCGGATCGACGGGCATCACGTCGTAATGGCCGTAAACGAGGACGGTCGGTTTCTTCGGGTCTATGATTTTTTCGCCGTAAACGATCGGATTTCCGTCGGTCGGCATGACTTCGGCTTTGTCGGCTCCGGCTTTGAGGAGGCTGTCACGCCAATATTCGGCTGCCTTTACCATATCGGGTTTGTGCGCTGATTCTGAACTGATTGACGGAATGCGGATGAGTCCGAAAAGTTCTTCAAGGAAACGGTTGCCGTTGCTTTCGATGTATTCTTTGATTTTTTTCATATTGAAGTGATTTTTATTGGGTAAAGATACGTAAATAAATTTAAGGTAACCACTATAAATTCTGCTATTTATAAAAATTTCATCTCAAATTATTCTAAGGTCGAGAGTCGAATGTGTAATGCGTAATTCGTAATTCGGAATGCGAAATGTTTTTCGACCTTCGACCTTCGACTTTCGACATTAGACTTTCGACTTTCGACCTTCGACCTTAAACATTAAACGGCTCAAAGCTCAAAGCTCAAAAGGTTAAGAAAGCAACCTTTCAAACCTTTCAAACTTTTCAAATGAGACATGTATTGCTTTTGAGACACTGTTATGACGCGCACCTTTATTGTCCGCAGATGATTTTCGCGGCGTTGTCCGAAGCACCGGCGTTGCCGAGACGAACTTTCAACTCCTCATAATCTTCCAACAGTTGTTTTTGACGTTTTCCGTCATTCAGCATCAAGTTTAGTTCGGCCTTGATATTCTCGGCCGTCAAATCATTCTGAATCAATTCTTTAATAACAGGCTTGTCCATTATCAGGTTGACTAAACAGATGTATTTTATATCAACAAGATGCTTCGCGATGACGTACGAAATCCAACTTCCGCTGTAGCACACGACTTCCGGAACGTCGAAGAGTGCCGTCTCAAGTGTCGCGGTTCCTGATGTCACAGCCGCCGCACTTGCCACCTGCAACAGCTGATAGGTTTTGTTATAGACGAATTTAACATCGGCTTTGCCGCAAATGTTTTTGTAATATTCTATCGGCAGAGACGGCGCACAGGCTACAACGAACTGATATTTCGGAAACATCGGCACGACTTCGAGCATGACCTTCAGCATTCGGCTTACCTCCTGACGACGGCTTCCGGGCAGCAAAGCAATGATTTCTTTCTTCGGACTGATTCTGTTTTCTCTTGTAAATGTCTTAAAATCAATAAATTTGGTTTTTGAAATCTCATCAAGGAGAGGATGCCCGACAAAAGTCGAATCTACGTTGTTGTTGTCGTAAAACGGCTTCTCGAAAGGAAGAATGACGAGCATTTTGTCAACGACTTTCCTAATCGTGTTGACGCGTCGTTTCTTCCAGGCCCACACCTGAGGCGAGATATAATAAATGACTTTTATCTTTTTTTTATGGAGAAACTTCGCGATTCGCAGGTTAAAGCCCGGATAATCAATGAGTATCACCACATCTGGCTTAAACTTCATGATGTCTTTTTTGCAACAGCTGATGTTGCTCAAAACAGTGTGCAGATGTGTCATGACTTCCCAAAAACCCATGAAAGCCAGGTTTTTGATGTGTTTGACAATTTTGGCACCTTGTTTCTTCATGCGGTCGCCGCCCCACGCGCGTATCTCGGCGTGACGGTCTCTTTTCTGTATGGCGTTTATCAGGTTCGAGCCGTGAAGGTCGCCCGACGGCTCGCCTGCAATGACATAATATTTCATTTTCAATTTGTTAAGATAAAAACAATAGTTTATTTAGTCAAAAAGAGAAACAGCACGACCATGATGAGCGTAACAAAAGCCATTCCTTCGCCGGTCTTGCGTTTTTGCAGATTGACGAGTGCCATTCTGAAAATGATGAAGTTGGGAACGAAGGCCGAGACGTAAATCCAGCGGAACTGTTTTTCCAAAGTGAAGAACGGCACCGAGAAGGCGAGACACAGCACGGAATAAATTATAAAGGCGATGACGACCGCCGCCGCTATTCCGAACAAGAAGTTGTCAGGCACTCGCTTTATCATAAATTCCATTTTTTTATCGTGTCGATGGCAAAGTAGGCCGTCCAGTCGTATGATGTCGGAACGATTGATACATAATTGTTTTTCAATGCGTATTGGTCTCCGTCTTCGCTTAGGTCTTTCTCCTCAAAATAGCCTGTAAGCCAAAAATATTCTTTCCCCGAAGGGTCGTTTCTCCTGTCGAAAACTTCAATCCAACGCCCGTCAGCCTGATGACATATCCTGACACCCTTTATCGGATTTTCAGGGTCGTATTTCGGGAAGTTGACGTTCAAACAGACACGGTCGGGAAGACCTCTTTCGAGAACATTCTTCACAATATCAATGATGTATCCGTCGAGATGGTCGAAATAGGCATCCGGAGAATAAGAGTCCAAACTGAAGCCGACGGCGGGAATCTTGTCCATGCAGGCTTCTACGGCAGCCGCCATAGTCCCTGAATAAATGAGGTTCGTCGAGGCATTGGAACCGTGGTTGATGCCTGATACGACAATATCAGGATTTTTGTCCATAATAACTTGATAACCAAGCTTTACGCAATCGACGGGGCGACCATTGCACACATACATCTCATAATCTTCGCCTTTCTCGTGAAGATGATAACGCAACGGCTCCGTCATCGTGATGGAATGTCCCTGCGCCGAGTTGACTTTCTCTGTCGTCACAACAATGACTTTTCCTATAGTGCGCATTAAATCAGTGAGTTTGCGAAGACCTTTGGCGCGGTAGCCGTCGTCGTTGGCAATCAAAATGGTCGGTTTTTCTGTCATTTTCTTAGTTTTCAAAATTTTTTCAAAGTCTGATAAAGCATCTGAGTCGGAAGTCCCATCACATTGTAAAAAGAACCCTTTACGGCACTGACGCCGATATATCCAATCCATTCCTGAACTCCATAGGCTCCTGCTTTGTCAAACGGACGATATTTTTCGATATAGAAATGTATTTCGTTGTCGTTCAATATGTTGAATGTTACATCTGACACTGCGGAAAAAGTCTCTGTCACGTCTTTTGTCTTGATGGTGACACCGCTTACGACTTTATGGGTTTGTCCCGAAAGAAGTCTAAGCATCCTTGTCGCGTCATCTGTATCTTTTGGCTTTCCAAGAATCTGATTATCAATTATTACAACTGTGTCAGAAGCAATGACTAAATAGTTCTCGGGAAGTTCGTTTATCTCAAAGGCCGAAGCTTTTTTCCTTGATAGAAAGGCCGGAACATCGACAGCCGGCAGCGATGGCGGATAATCTTCAACGACATCGCGGGTCATCACCCTGAATTTAACGCCCATTCCTGCAAGCAGTTCTTGTCGTCGCGGCGACTTTGATGCAAGAATAACATCATATTTGTCGAGATTTTCAAGCATATTTCAAATAAAAAGCATTGACAGGACACCAATGAACATTGCAATCTTAAGATTGACGGAGGCAGAATGGAGATTCCGTTTGTTTTCGCTGAAAGTTATCACGTCTTTGAGCGAAAATAGGATAACGACGGCCGTCATATTGATGAAAACGTCGAAGTCGAAAAAGTAATGCTTTGTGACTTCTGTGTTGTAATAAAAAATATAGATTGCGGCCACGAGAATCACGTCGATGACGGAAACGATGATTTTTGCCGTCTTCATGCCCCACTCAAGCGGTATTGTGCTGCAGTTGCCGAGTCTGTCGCCTCCAATATCATTCATGTCCTTCACTATTTCGCGGCACAGCGTGATGAGGAAGGCGAACAATGTGTAGAATCCCACAAAACGGAGCGAATAGAACATCGCGGCGGCATTTTCATTCATCAAAGTTGGGAAGTGTCGGAGATGTATAAACTCGAACAGCCACGGCAATATCACCGACGATGCGACCGCTGTTGAGACAATCAGGTTGCCGGTAATTAGTTTTTTCTTGTAAGTACTTGAATATGAATACAAAACGCCGATGAGCAGAAGAAAGAACAAAAGTATGATATAAGCCTTTGAACCAAGTGCGTCAAAACTGGCGATAGCTGCGGCAATAATTCCTAATATGTTGACAATCACATAGAAAAACCATGTCTCGCGTATGGTGAAGACTTTTCCGACGATGACTTTCTTCGGTTTGTTGACTTTGTCTATTTCGACATCAAACAGGTCGTTGACGATATAGCCGCCGGCCACGATGAAGACCATTGCGATGACGATAAGTACGAACGACATATCGGACGGCAGCGTGCCGAATTTCCCGTTGATGAGAACCGGCTTCAAGAGGCAGTCGTTGATAATAAACATCATAAGTGCCGTTAAAAGCAGATTCGGCCATCGTATCAGTCTGAAAAACGAAAAAATCTTCATCGTAAAATGTTTTTGTTAAAAATCGAATTTACTAAATTACCAAAGATGGGATTCGAAATTTATCATCCATTTGTCTTGGGCTTTGAGTACTTGCTCGATGATGTCGCGGACGCAGCCTTTTCCGCCTTCTTTATCGCTGATATACAGGCAGATGTCTTTTATCTCGTGAGCGGCATCGGCGGGGCAGACGGGCAGTCCGACCATTTTCAAGACGAGATAATCCGGAATATCGTCTCCGACATAGACGATGTTTTCAGGTTTGAGGCCGCGTTCTTTCATGTACTCGCGCATCTTCGCCGTTTTGTCGGCTACGCGAAGGAAAACGTCTTTCACATTCAGCATCTCCATCCTTTTTTCTATTGATACTGAATATCCTCCTGAAATGATGGCGACGTTGTAACCGAGTTTCACGGCAAGTTGCATCGCGTATCCGTCTTTGACGTTGGCGGTACGCAGCGGTTCGCCTTCAGCAGTAATAAGGACATCACCGTTTGTCATGACTCCATCATAATCAAACACAAACGTGGTGATGTCCTTCAGTAGTGACTTGTAATTTGTCATATAGTTTTTTCTCAGCCGACGTGGATATTGTCGTTGACGAACTTCATCAGTTTCTCGGGATCTTTGCTGAGTTCCTGACGGAGGTTGGTGTCGTTGAAGTCGTTGAGGAACTTAATCATATAATCGACGATGGCGTCTGAGAACACGCCTTTTGCGGTGTATATCTTGCGGTCCTTTTCGAGTTCTTTTGCTGCGGCGACGCATGAGTCGGGCAGTTGTTCGAGGGCTTCCTGTATCTGCTTGTTCTTGTCGTCGTGGATGTTGACTCCGAGGCCGACGTAGGTCTTTTCGGCGACTTCGAGGGCGTTTGGAATCTCGAATCCGTGACGTGCGGCGGCGCAGAGTGCTGCCATCAGCAGGTACATGTCGGCGCAACCGTCGGAGGCACGCCACTCAAAGGTCTGCTTGTCGCTGAAGTCGCGGCCCGAGTTTTTCTCAAGCGGATTGCATACGGCGGCCATATCTTTGCCGTTGTTGACCCAGCCGAGTGGGACGCGCACCAAGGCACTGCGGTTCGAGAACGACCAGCACAGCGATGTCGGGGCCTCTTGATGAGGTACTAAGCGGAAGAATGAAAGCGGGTTCGGGTTGCCGAAAGCGGGAAGTGAGGTACCGGCTACCATATAACCGGCGATGGCTTTCCTGCATTCGTCGGTGAGCTCGCCGCCGTTGAGCATCATGCTCTTGCCGTCCTTCGTGAACTTGCAGTGGACGTGCATACCGGAACCGGCCTTGCCCACGGTGATCTTTGGAGCAAATGTCAGAGTGACACCGTATTGATAGGCTAACTGACGCATAATCCATTTGGCGACAACGAGTTGGTCGGCTGCGTCTTCGATATTGGTCGGCAGGAACTCTATCTCGTTCTGTTCGTAAATCTTGCCGTCTTGCGTGAAGTTGCCCACTTCGGAATGACCGTATTTAATCAGGCCGCCGGCTTGGGCTATGAGGCGCATCGCTTCGACACGGAAATCGGTGAACTTGTTGTAAGGTGCACTTTCGTGATAGCCTTTCTGGTCGGGGACAGGATAAATCTCTTCGTCGTCGGCGATGATGTAGTATTCGAGTTCGCCCATGGTCTCCATCTGCATTCCGGTCGTTTCCTTGAAGACTTTGTGAGCCTTGCGGAGAATGTATTCAGGTGAACTTTCGAAAGGTTCGCCGTCGCGGTTGAAGAACGAACAGAGAATGTCGAGAGTCGGGACTTCAGTGAAAGGATTCAGGAAAGCCGTTTTGTATTTCGGAACGACGTAAAGGTCGCTCTTGCCGGCCTCGATGAATGGGAAGAGACTCGAACCATCGACGCGTTCACCGGCAGAGAGAATGTTTTCAAGATGCTCCGCACTGTGAATCACGAAGTTGAGGGTTTTTAGTTTGCCATCCCAGCCACAATAGTGGAAGTTGATGAATTCGATTTCGTTTTCCTCGCAGTAACGAACGATGTCGGCGCGAGTGAATTCTGATGCGGGCTTCTGAAGGTACTGCACCAGACGATTGGGGTTCATTGCAATTTTTGCGTCCATTATGTTTGATTTTAGATTTAATGATTCATAATCAGATGATTTCGGCGCGGTCAAACTACCAAAACCATATCTTTGCAAAGATATGAATTATTCCGTCATGAAAAACTAAGAAATTGTTATGATTTATAACAAGATTTTCTCAATGTAAACGATAACGCGAATATCGAAAGTAACTCACAATTCGCACCCCGATTTTACTTCCACAATATGCTGAGTCTTTCCCGTTATCTTGAAGTCGTCGTCAATGCGCTGCCCGAAAACCGCAATAATTCTGCCGTCGGCGGAACAGACCACAACGGCATCGCGTTTCTCAAAGGCCGTGAAACCGAGGTCGTTGAAGAAATCGCTGATGAGTTTCGTGCCGCGCATTCCGAAAGGACGAAAACGGTCGCCGACACGCCATCTTCTGAACGACAACGGCATTGCAACTTTGTCGGCATCAAGCTGAATGACGCGTTTTACGTCTTTGTTAATAACGAAATCATGCGCTTTTTCGCGAATGATTACATCGAAAATCGGCATTTCCCAATCGTGTGACGGAAAAACTTCAATCGTCTCATCCTGAATTGATAAGACGAAATCTTTAGATTCAAATGTATGATTCTCAACAGATTCCATTGCGGCGAAAACGTTTCTCGCGACATCGAAGTTGAACCCGAACCCGCGAATCCACTCAAAAAGCAGCTGAAGTCCGCCTTCACCTGAAAAATTCGTCTTCTCACACTTTGACAATACGCCTGTTTTTGTTACAATCTGCTCTAATTTTTCGTTGAGAAGTTTTCTATATAATTGATTTTCAGAATGTAAAAAGTCGATTGACTTTAGAATCCCATTTCTCGCCCCGTCTTTTACCTCGTCAAGCGTAGGCAGAAAATCGTGACGAATCTTATTTCTCAGAAAAATTGTTTCGTTATTCGTGGAATCTTCCCGCCATTTGATGTCGTTTTCCTCTGCGAAACGCCTTATCTCGTTGCGGTTGCTCCAAAGCAGCGGTCTGACGAAGATTCCGTTTGTCGGACGCATGGCCTTCAAGCCGTTCATTCCGCTTCCGCGAAAAAGGTTTATGAAGAAGGTTTCAATATTGTCGTCTCCGTGATGTGCAATCGCGACTTTGTTAAAACCTTGACTGTCAGCGATTTCTTTAAACCATGAATAACGCAGTTCGCGTGCCGCCATCTCTATCGACAGGTTGTTTCTTTGCGCGTATTCTGTCGTGTCGAAATGTTTGATGAAGATTTCTTTTCCGGCTTTTTGGGCAAAATCCTTGACAAAATCAGTGTCTTCATCTGATTCTTCGCCGCGAAGGTGAAAATTACAGTGTGCGAACGCTATGTCATATCCCGAGCGTAGAAGAAGCGTGGCGAGAACCATCGAATCCACGCCTCCGCTTAAGGCTGTCAGAATTTTATCAGTCCTGATAAATAACTCGTTATCAATGATATATCTGTTAAAACGCTCTAACATCTGCTTCGCACTTTTTCCGTCTTAAAACAACTCAGGATGTCGTAGATACGCTATCGCGAAACCAATTGCAAGTCCGACGGCTCCGATGATGAGATACCATTTGATGGTGTTCGCCGAAAAAGCATCCGGTTTCTCGACATTCTTAGCCGGTATTATGTCGCCAACTCTTATTGTCTCGACAGCGTCTCCGATGACGGGCAGGTTTTCTGAAAATCCCATCCTTTCGCCTGTGGCTTCAGCCTTTTTCTTATAGGTGAAGACAAACAAATCGCTTTTTTCGGTGAGAAGACTCACGCGGCTGTAGTCGTCGGTGGCCTTATCTACGAAGACGCGGGCTCGTTGTCCTTCCTTTGTGTTTGGCAGCACTTCAGAATCATCAATTGTGATGAAGGCCTCGATTTTTGTATCGGTGTCTCTGAGGTCGTATGCAAAATAATTCACGAGGAGGCAGACGGCCAAAGAACTTATGCAGTCATCAAGGACGACGACAACGCGTTCGTTATCAAGTTGATGAAGTTCAAACTTCGTGTCAAAATGAAAGGATTCGGGATAAAGCCGAATCCATTCTGAAAGCAGTGTCTTCGTTTTTTCGACTGACGAATTGCGAAGATAAAGGTAATCCATGTTTTAATATTTTATTTCGCGAATGCGGCTTTTCCGCTCTCAAGGAAGGCGATGAATGCTTCCACGTCGAGGTCGTAGGCGCGCGGTGTTGCGAGGAGGTTCCCGTCATGTCCGACGAGGCAGTAGTAAGGTTGTGCGTTTGCGTTGAAATTCTTTATTTGGAAGTCGGCGTTTTTCGCACCAATGCTTTTGTACATGCCGTATTTTGCGTCGTTCTTTGAGAGCGGCGATTTGTCGTCAACATAAAGGGCAACAATGATGTAGTCTTCGGTTAGAATCTGTTGCACGCGTGGGTCGCTCCACACTTGTGCCTCCATCGAGCGGCAGTTGACGCATCCGTGTCCGGTGAAGTCGATGAAAATCGGCTTGCCTTCTTCTTTTGCGTGTGTCGCGGCTTCGTCAAAGTCGAAATATCCCTGCAGGCCGTGAGGCAGCTTGAGAAATTCCGAATACAAGGCTGTCGTGGGTTTTGCGTCGGAGTGACCTGTCTGATACACAACCTGATGTCTTGTCAGGTCGAAATCCATTGTCTGTTGTGGCGGAAGGTATCCGGAGAGGGATTTCAGCGGGGCTCCCCACATTCCCGGAATCATATAGACGACAAAGCTGAAGACTACGATGCTGAGGACGAGTCTCAAAACCGAGATATGCGGTACGTCGTCATCGTTTTTGAATTTGATTTTACCGAGGAGGTAGAAACCGAGAAGGGTGAAGCACACAATCCAAATGGCGAGATAGACTTCTCTGTCGAGGATGCCCCAGTGGTAAGTCTGGTCGGCGACGCTGAGAAATTTGAATCCGAGGGCTACCTCGATGAATCCGAGGACGACTTTCACGCTGTTGAGCCAGCCGCCGTTTTTAGGCATGTTTTTGAGCAGGGCGGGGAAGAAGGCGAACAATGCGAAAGGCAGTGCGAAAGCCACTGAGAACGCGAACATCGTCACGATTGGGGCCCAGAACTCGCCTGATGTCGATTTGATGAGGACTGTTCCGACAATGGGACCGGTGCAGGCGAAAGAGACGAGGACGAGGGTGAGGGCCATGAAGAAGACGCCTCCGAGGCCTTTCTTGTCAGATTTCTTGTCACTTCCGTTGACGAGTTTTTCAGGCATCACGATTTCGAAGGCTCCGAAGAACGAGGCCGCGAAAACCATGAAGACGATGAAGAATATGATGTTCGGAATCCAATGTGTTGACAGCCAGTTGAATATGCTTGCCGTGACGCTGTCGCCGCCGAAAATCCACGTCGTGATGATGATTACCGCAATCGGCACGGTGTAGAGAAGTACGATGAAGAGGAAGTACATGAAGGCGCGGAATCTTCCGTAAGCCTTGTTGCCGCTGCCTTTGAGGAAGAACGACACTGTCATGGGAACCATAGGGAAGACGCATGGTGTAAGCAGCGCCGCGAAGCCCCACAGAATGGCCTGTATGATGAGTGGCCAGATGCTTGTCGAGTCGCCAGTTTCAGCCGGAGCTTCATCTACAACGGGCGCATCACCGATCTTTATATCGAAGTCGAAAGCCGATGGCGGAAGACAACGTCCGTCATCACAGCACATAAATTCGACGTAACCTTTGACAGACAATGACTTGGCATCGCTCTTTATCTTCTGTATAAAGACGAGGCTGTCCTCGAAATACGAGAGCGTCATGCCGAAAATCTTGTCGTCAACACTTATCGGAGCCGTTGTAGCCGTGAGTCCGCCGTCAAGTTGGAAGGCTTCGCTTTCTTCAAAAGTTATCGTCGTCGCAACGGGGCCGCCTTCAGGAATGTCGTTGGAATAGACATGCCAACCTTCGTCTATAGAGGCTCTGAATACGAGGTTGTATTCGTTTTTGGCTGTTTTTGTGTAGGAAGCCTGCCATTTGACTGGTTCCAAAATCTGCGCTTGTGCGAAGAAAAAGGCGCAAGTGAAAAAGAACAAAAATGATATTTTCTTCATTGTATAGATGATTTGTTATTTGTCAATCAAAGGTTTGTCGGAAAACTGTTTATTTCACAACAAATCTTATCTTCTCGTTACCGTTGATAATCATAGTATAAACGCCCGATGTGTAGTCTCTCACGTTGACAACCTGTGTCGATTCGAGTGTCTCGACAAGCTGTCCGAACAAATTGTATATCTTGATGTTTTCAACTTCGATACCTTGGATGGTGACGGTTTCTGATGCAGGATTCGGATAAATGCCGATGAGATTGTCTTCCGTTTCTGCCACGTCGGTAATGGTGGCGCATACAGGGCACGACATCGCAAATCTCTCGGGATCGTTAGCGTCGGATGAATATACTTTTCTGATGCAGTATTCGTATTGTTCTTTGGCGCCTTCATCAACAAAATTGTCACCATGAACCGGTTTGGGAGTCAGGCAGACTTCGTTTTTGAAAACCATCGTTCCGAGAACGCCGTTGTTTTCTTCAATGTATCCGCGCAGGTTGAATGAGTTGTCTATGCCGTTGTTCGCGAGGTCGTACCAGTCTATGCCGTTGTCGGAATAGAGACGTCCGCGATAATCGCCGGTGTTGGGTCCGATAGGCGCAGGATAATTTCCTGTGATACTGAACATTACGAACCAAAGGGCTCTCTTGTTGTCAACGGCGACATATTCGTCGAACGGAATATCGATGTACTGACCGCAGCCTGTTGTCGTATAATCCTGTGTGTAGAGCAGGTTTTCGGGAGTCGTTTCGTCACCCTGATAAATCATAATCTTGCCGCGATGTCCCTCATAGTCGAACATTGCTACTTTTGTCGCTCTGTAGTTGAGGTATGAATCGAGAGTCTCGGCAGGAATATAGATAGCCCAATAAATCGGGGTGCCGGCCATCAGTCCGATGCCTTCTTCGTTGGTGCCGTCATCATAATAAAGGTATGTACCTTCGGGCTCTTCACCGGCATTCCAGCTGACGCGGAATTTATTTCCTAAGTTCTCTACGTTAACAGATTCATATCCTTCGTAGTTATCGCAGGCCGAATAGACCCATTCGTATGTGGCCCATTCGCTCGGGCCTTCGGTGAAGACTGCCTGAACGGAAGTCGTATATGTCTGACCTTCGACGAGGCCGTCTGTATCGTGCTGATAATAGCAGTTTGCCACATTCTGAGCTACGAGTTCGTCATCAAGTTTGATGTTGAATCCTACAAAGCCTCTCTTTGCCGAGTTTCCGAGGACGACATTCTTCAAGTCAAGTTTGAAGCCGTTGGCGTTATAATGACGGAAGGCGATATAGACATAGCGGCCGGCGTATGCACCGAGGTCGATGGTTTTTGTCGTCCAGCCGTACGGTGCAACCTCGTCGAAGATGACTGTGAAGTCGTCGGGATTTGTCGGACTTGCCGTTGAGATTGCGATGCCGTAATGGTCGCGAGGGCTACTCCAATGGCTTGTAATTTCGTAAGTCAGAACTGATTTTTGGCCAATCATTACTTGCTGTGATACCAAGAAGTCGTTGACGTTAAATGCTGTATATCCATCAGACGACATTGAGGTGGCGCAATAAGCACCTACTCCGCCAAATGGGTCAAACCCGACTTGCCAGGTTCTGCCGTCGTTATTGCCGTCAATCAGTGTCCATCCGGCGAGGCTTAAGTCGAAAGCGTAGGAGAATGTCTCTCCGTATTCGGGTTGTTCGATGTCCGCATCGCTTTCCCACTGGGCCCAGCCTGTCGGTGAAACGTGGAGGTTTGCAGGTGTCTCATTCTGAGCCTTCATGCTGAAAAGGCTGAATAACACCAATGTAGATAACAGGTAAAACTTTTTCATACAATGATTTTTTAAAATTAAAATTGTTTGCATTAAAACTGCAAATTTAATTTTTTTTCGGAAACGCTTGTAATTTGGTGAAAAGAAAAAGATAGAAAGATTCAACTATTCTTCGTCGCAAAAAAATGAAATGAAAAAGGAGCCGTTTTAAGGCTCCTTTGTTTTCATTGTCGGGGTAAAAGGATTCAAACAGTCAAATCCTATTCTTGCTCATTTATTTGTCGTTACAAGGTTTTCATTCCTTGACCCATTTTCCACTTTCCACGATTCGTTCTCCGCTTAAAACCTTCCACACATAAATACCTTCAGCCCAAGCCCCGGCATCGATGCCCGTCACATTCTCCGTTATGGTTTGGCTGTGGATAAGTCTTCCGTTCATGTCGTAAACCTCCACGGCTGCATTTTCAACCGTGGTACGGATGTGCATCTCGCTACCGCCCGGGTTCGGGTAGGCGATGGCTACTTTCAGACCGTTGGCGTGAACTTCTTCTACTTCTACGTTTTGTAAGGATTTGGCAGAAAATTTTGTAACGGTGGTCCAACATTGTCTCCTATCATCAAGGTTCGTGGATTTTGAAATAAACAGCGCACCTCCATCGCTGGTGGTTAAAATTGACTTCGCCCAACTATTAACCTCCTTGACACCTTCTGGCATTAAATTATAAAATACGGTCGATATGGCATTAAAATGTGAATCAAGATGTTCTATCTCCATCCATGAATCCATTTCCGAATAGAATCCGATATTCAAAGCATAAGCGAAAAATAACGAATTACCATCGGCAAGGTCGACAGATTGCATATATGCCGGCAGTTCATATTGTTCCGTTCCTCTTTCTATATACCGCTCAATCGGTATGATGTCCATAGAGTCGGGGCCATTGTCGTCAAGCTCATACAATCGGTTGTTTCTGTCCGTATTTGAGTTTTGCACCTCGGAAGATGCGACCAGATATGTGGTGTTGTGACGGCTTCTCTTGACAGATATGTTGGTAAAAGAGTTGAGAGTTGGCAAATCAGAATGTTTCAGAAAACGTTTTTTCTGAAAATCAAGGTGTTTATCATAATAATAGGCAACGCCTTGGTAATTCGTTCCTCCAAACAAATTACCAAAATAATAGATGTAACCTGAGTCGGTCGCTACAAAATGTGTCCTGCGCTCGTTGGTCTGGTGGTTTGCGCCCGACACACCCCAATCATACCCTTTTTGTTCAAGAATCTCACCTTCAAAATTCATCTTGAACAAAAACAAGGAATCGTTGCCTCTTGGGTTGTGATAATCGAAAGAGACTGTCTTAAAATAAGCACCCACAATATTTCCTTCGTCAATAAAAGCAGAAAAAAGGAAAAGGTTGCCGCTAAGTTCATTGGGCCACAAATCCCACAATGACTCACCACGGTTTTCAAAAGTATCGATAGGCATACTATACTCATAACTCTCAATGATTGAAAGATCGTCATCCAGTTTATAAAGACCCAAAATGGCATCTTCGGGTGGATTGTCATAGTGCAAGAAATGGTTGAAATAGGTGGAATCATGGTCGGGGTTGTAAGTCATCAAAGCAAAAAGTTCTCCTTCTTCGTTTTTAAACAAATAAGGTGCCGTAGAAGTTGTGCAATAACCCGGTCTAAAATAATTAGTCCGCTTTAGTTCCTCTCCATCGGCAGAAAACTTCGCAATGGCAGGTTGCGCCGAATAGAAATCGCCATATCCGCTTTTGTAGTAAAAGCTGGTAGCAACTGCAAAACAACCATCAGTCAACTCTATGGCATCTTGATAAGTATAACAAAGAGAATCGTTCATCGAGTACTCATATGAATGTTCCCATTCTTGTGCAAAAACCTTGGCACCAAAAAGCAAGGCGAAGGCGAAAAAATAAAATCGTTGATTTTTCATTTTTTACGTTTCTAATGGTTGATATTTAGTTGTTTACAACAATACAAATGCAAAGTTATAACATTTTTTGACTTCAAGAACAAATGCAACTTTTCTTCTGTTAAAATTTTCATTTGGCGGTTCGGGGTTGCGACAAAAACATTCAAACAGTCAAATCCTTTTCTTGCTCATTTATTTGTCG
>JAKSNC010000033.1 GCA_024400195.1 Bacteroidales bacterium | reverse complement strand
TATTTAGTTGTTTACAACAATACAAATGCAAAGTTATAACATTTTTTGACTTCAAAAACAAATGCAACTTTTCTGTTAAAATTTTTATTTGGCGGTTCAAAGTAACGACAAAAATGTTCAAACAGCACGCAAAAATGAGTTTCAAACCAAAGAGTTCAACAAGTTATGTGTGCAAAAAAAATGAAATGAAAAAAGGAGCCGTTTTAAGCTCCTTTGTTTTCACCGTCGGGGTAAAAGGATTCGAACCTTCGACCCCCTGCTCCCAAAGCAGGTGCGCTAGCCGGACTGCGCTATGCCCCGAGGAGCGGAGAAGGGGGGATTCGAACCCCCGGTAGCCTTAGGGGCTACGACAGTTTAGCAAACTGTTGGTTTCAGCCACTCACCCACCTCTCCGTGTGGTACGCATTACCGAATTGCGAGTGCAAAGGTAGTTATTTTTTTCGTTGCTACAACTTTTTTTTTGGAAAAAAACTTTGAAAAATTTTTTGAAAAAAAACTTTTGACTTTTTATTGTGTTTGAAATTCATTAATTTTGTATGTTTTAAAAACAATTAAAAATGAAAATCTTTGTAGCAAAACTTGGTTTTAAGACCACATCAGACGATCTCAGGACTCTGTTTGAGAAATTCGGGAAAGTTGATTCCGCAAAAGTCATAATGGATCACGAAACGAAACGCTCAAAATGTTACGGCTTTGTCGAAATGCCCAACGATTCCGAGGCCTACGTCGCTGTGGTGGAACTCAACGAGACTGATTTTCAGGGCAGTGTTATCAATGTAAAAAAGTCGAAACCCGCACCGTCTCATCCGTCTCATTAGTTTTTTTGAAAGGAAAGTTTTTTTACTTCTGAAAAAAGAACTTCTTTTTGAAATAATTGAGGAAAATGTCGTATATTTGCAGCGCAAAAAGCGATGGTTCTGTAGCTCAGCTGGATAGAGCAACAGCCTTCTAAGCTGTGGGTCCTGGGTTCGAATCCCAGCGGAATCACATTTTATATTGAAAACCAACCTGTTTTGGGTTGGTTTTTATTTCTTTTTCAACATAATAAATCACACTTATGATAAGCGTAAACGTTTCTTATTGCTCCGACAAATATCAATATACGATGGGAAAGTCGTTCTTCGATTGTGGCATGAAGGACACGCGCGCGATTTTCAACATGTTCTATCGCAAGGCCCCCGACACAAACAACTGGGCTGTCGTCAGCGGCGTGACCGAGGTGCTGCGTATGATTGAGGGTCTCGGCGAAGCTGATGAGGCTTTCTTCGAGCAGTTTCTCCCGGGCGAGGGTTATGCCGATGTGAGAAAATATTTCGCGAAGATGCGTTTCACTGGAAACATCTATGCCATGCGCGAAGGTGAAATCGTCTTTCCACGCCAGCCGATTATCATTGTCGAGGCTCCGATTATCGAGGCCCAGGTTCTTGAAACTCCGATGCTCAGCATCATGAATCATCAGATGGCTATTGCAACGAAGGCCTCACGCGTGACGAGAAGTACCACTAAACCGGTAAGCGAGTTCGGCAGCCGCCGAGCCCACGGACCGTGGGCCGCCATCTATGGCGCGAAGGCAGCCTTCATCGGCGGCTGCGCCAACAGTTCCAACATCATCTCCGGTATGGATTTCGGCTTCCAATCGACAGGAACTATGGCCCACAGCTACGTCACCTCGTTCGGATGCTCCATCAAAGGCGAATATCAGGCCTTCGACACCTACATCAAAACACATCGCAACGAAGTACTGATTCTTCTTACCGATACCTACGATACTCTCAGATGTGGAGTAAAAAACGCAATCAAAGCATTCAAAGACAACGGTATAGACGATTCGTATCCTTTTGGTTACGGCATCAGACTCGACAGCGGCGACCTTACTTATCTTTCATGCAAATGCCGCGCTATGCTCGACGAGGCCGGACTGAAAAAATGTAAGATTTTCGCGACAAACGCCCTCGATGAATACATAATCTCCGAACTTGAGCGACAGGGCTGCTGCGTCGATTCGTATGGTGTCGGCGACGCAATCGCAACAAGCAAACACAACCCGTGCTTCGGTAACGTATATAAACTCGTGCAGGTTGACGACATGCCGGTGCTGAAACGCTCCGAAGATAATGCCAAACTCATCGACCCGGGCTTCCAGATAACTTACCGTATCTCGCAAAACGGAAAATTCAAAGCCGACGTTACCTGTCTGCGCGGCGACAAACTGTCAGCCGACATCGAGGCCGGCCGCACCATAACGCTCCGCGACCAAAACAACCGCCTCAAGGCAGTCGTGTTCAACGAAGGTAAATATTCTGCGAAACCACTTCAGATTCAAGTAGTTAAAAACGGAGTCAATATTTATGAAGACACACCGATACAGCAGAAAAAACAGTATTATCTTGACAATCTCGCTTCTTTAGACAACTCCGAAAAACGCCTCATAAATCCTCATTTCTACAAAACCGACATCTCCGACGACCTTTACGACCTCAAATACAGGTTGATTGACAATCTCGTCAAGGAAATTGATGAGATGAACAATTCAGAGAAATAACTTCTTGTTGAAAATGACTGATATGCGTCCGATACTCGTGCTTCTCGTGCTTCTCTTCGCTTTCTCGTGCGCTAAAAATTCGGATTCCGAAAGTGCAGATAAGGAGGACAGAGTCTTTCCCGACAACGCCGTCAAAGGCGTCTTTTCCGTCTCCGATACCACTGAAGTATGCTTCGCAAAAGGAAATGTGAGATTTAATGCCAAATTTAATTCGTGGGAATGTTCTGAACATCAATATGATTATATAGGTGTGCAGAACGAACATATCTCAGTCTGTAATGGAAATTGGATTGACCTTTTCGGATGGGGAACGGGCTCCAAACCATGGACTTGTTCCTGCAAAAATACTGATTATAAGGATTTTTACGATTGGGGACAACATTTTGGCGACTTCGGTGAATGGCAGACTCTGTCGAATGACGAATGGAATTATGTTTTATTTGGAAGACAGACTGCTTCGGGTGTTTTGTTCGCCAAAGCTTCAGTGAATGATACAAATGGACTGATGTTGTTTCCTGATGATTGGGAAAAAACGTTATATGCTGTTGAAAATCAAAATAATGTAACTTCGCCGTATTCGTCAAACAAGATAACGGCTCCAGTCTGGGACAGCGTCTTTCAATCACACGGCGTCGTCTTTTTGCCTGCTGCCGGCTCACGAAACGGAAAATATGTCTCCGGTTACAAAACGAAAGGCTTCTATTGGACTTCATCGGGAAATAAGGAAACGGAGGCTTTTGTCTTGTCTTTTTCAGGCTCGTCGGTGGAAATGAAGACTTTGGACAGATTCTATGGCTGTTCGGTGCGACTGTCTTTTTTCCTTAATGATTCGGAATCTCGGCAACGATGAGTTTCTTCTCATTGTTCTTGCAAGTCGTGCCAATCACGAAAATATTTCCGCCATCTTTGATTTTCAACTTCTTACGCAGTTCTTCCGACGACAATGGGAAATTTCGCGTCATGATGTTGCATTTTTGAATTTCATTTTCTATCTCACGACACGACTTGTTGTCGAAATGTAAAATTTTTTTAACATTTAAAACGCGTCCCGCGAAATTGGCATTTTGTTTTTCAGAAGTGTATAAATGACTGTTAATGTGAAGCTTTTTTAAGTTGAAACGTTTCGCCGTGAGTTTGAAGCAGCCGCTTTTTAATAATGACGACGAAGGTTCGTAAATGAAATCGCCGATTTCGTCTGCAAGTGACAATTCGCATTCTTTTTCTTCATTTTTATTGAAAATGAATGGTTTATTCATGCTTGGAATGTCGATGCACTTAAAAACCGGTTCTCCGCAGAAATCCTTTTCTATATGGAAGAGGAGTTCTTTGCATTCGTTTTTTATCGCTATGACATGAACTTCTTTCACGTGATGCAGTTCGCGCAAAGCCGAGTCGATGTCAAGCATTGGCGACGCCTTCAGAAGGATGTTGTTGGTTTTGTTGAAGATAATATCTTGTAAATCAACAATGTCAGGACTACAATCGTGTAAAGAGACCATTTTTCTTCCAATTTTGTCGCGACGTGCCGGGTCGATGAAAATCAGGTCGAAATGTTTGTCTGTGTTTTGCAGAAAGTCGTATGCGGAGGCGTTGGCAACTTCGATGTTATCATTTAAAATTTTGAAGTTGTGTTCTGCAATTTCGCACAAATAAGGTTGTGTTTCAATGTAATATGATTTATGAAAGAGTTTTGACAAAAACGAGCAGTCAACACCGAAGCCGCCGGTCAGATCGGCAAAATTTGTCATTTCCTTTGATGAAAAATCGTCGGCGATGATGTCGGCTTTATATTTGGCTGTCGTTTCTGACGAGCATTGTTCGAGTGAGATTTTTTGTGGGAAGACGAGGTCTTCGTTTTCGGCCCACGACGGTATTTTGCCTTTTAACCTCTGTCTTGCGGCTATCTGATTGATTACAAAAGTTTTATCAATATCGGAAGGGACGTTTTTAAGCGCGAGCATATCAACATTGTCGTTGATATGCTCGCGTATGAAGAGCCGTGTCTTGTTATCATCCATCAGGCGGCCATTTTCCTGAGTTTGTTTTTCCAATGGAAGAACATTATGAGGCTGATGACGGTCAAAAAGCCGGCAATGCCGTATCCTACGGGGCGTGGCAGTATCGTTCCGAGTCCTTCGCTTGGCGAAACAAAGATGAACGAAATAGTAACCATTGTCATAAACGCTGCCGGTACAAGCGTCAGCCAATATTGGAATTTTTTCGTGTTAACGACTAAATAGAATGTTATCGCCCACAATGTCACCATGGCGAGGAACTGGTTTGCCCAAGAGAAGTAATTCCATACTATGCGGAAACCATCTTTGTTTGCGATACTGAAAATGATGCCGCCAATGACGATGGCGAACAATGGACCAGCTATGATGAGTCTGTTCTTTATCGGTTTTTGGCTGAGATGAAGGAAGTCTGCTATCATCAGTCGTGCCGATCGGAGGGCGGTGTCGCCGCTGGTTATCGCGGCACTGATGACGCCGAGTATCGTTATCGTGGTGATTGTTTTGGAGAATTCTGAAAACCACGTATCGGCTATGAATCCGACCATTCCGGGGCCGCTCTTTCCTGCTGAGGCCGCACTGAGAATCGGGTCGTGGTAGAAATATGCCGCGGCGGCAGCCCAAACGAGGGCCACGACGCCTTCGGTTATCATTGCCCCGTAAAAGATAGGCCGTCCCTGTCTTTCATTGACTATGCAGCGTGCCATGATAGGCGACTGTGTGGCATGGAATCCGCTTATTGCTCCACAAGCTATGCTGATGAACATCATCGGGAAAATGGGGTTTTGTGCAGCCTGCGGATGTCTGTTCTCTAATCCCTCCCAAATTTCAGGTATCGCCGGCTTATAGACAATGAAGGCGACAATAAGGGCACCTGCCATCACCAAAAGAAGCAGCCCGAAAACAGGATAAATCTTACCTATGAGTTTGTCGATAGGAAGCATCGTGGCTATGAAATAATAGACGAGGATGATAGCCATCCAAATGTAAATGTCCCAATCGACGTTGATATGTAAAAGATGTGTCGTGTCAGGTATTATCGAGCGGAAGATGTTATTGTCGCCGGGCGTGAAATGTGAGTCTAACAGCGTTACCGGCGTGTTGACGAAGACCACGCCGACGAGTATGACGATTAAAACTATGAATCCACTCATGAACCGCATCATGTCACGACCAAGGTATTTTCCGTGTATGTCGGGAAGGTTGCAGCCTTTTTCGCGCACCGAGATCATTCCGGACATGAAGTCGTGGACGGCACCCGCGAAGATGCTTCCGAAGACAATCCACAAAAACGACGATGAGCCGAACTGCGCGCCCATAATGGCTCCGCATATAGGCCCTATGCCGGCAATATTGAGGAACTGGATGAGGAAAATCCTCCAGGGCTTCATCGGAACGTAATCAACGCCATCTGTCATAGTGACGGCGGGAGTCTTTCGTTTTCCGTTAACGCCAAAAATCCTTTCGACAAACCGTCCGTAAACGACATATCCCAAAATCAGGACGGCAATTGCAATAACAAAAGTAATCATTTCTCTGTAGTTTTATTTAATATTGATAACATCATTCATTGTGAAGATGCCGCGTTTGTTCTGAATGAACTCTGCGGCTATGACGGCTCCGATGGCAAATCCCGTGCGGCTGAAAGCTTCGTGACGCAGACTTATCTTGTCACTTTCTCCAGAAGCTTCGATTTCGTGTATTCCGAAGACTTCGCCTTCCCTTATCGACTTCACAGGCAGCTCGTTTTCGGATGTGGTCTCGCCTTCGCAAATGCTCTTCCAACAGCTGTATCGGTTGTTTTTCTCCAAGATTTCGTTGGCGAGGGTGACTGCTGTTCCGCTCGGTTTGTCGATTTTGTGTATATGATGCGTCTCCGTGATAGACATGTCGTAGCCGTATCTTTTGGCGAAGTCGGCCATTTCCCTGTTCAGTCTGAACATGAAGTTCATTCCGATGCTGAAGTTGGATGCGTAAAGCAAAGCCGTTTTTTCCTTGATGCAGAGTTCCTTTATCTCTGGAAGGTGTTCATACCAGCCTGTCGTGCCGCATACGACCGGAAGTCCTAAGTGGAAGCAGCGGCTGATGTTCGCGGCGGCTGTCGATGGGGTGCTGAACTCTATGGCGACGTCGCTGCCTTTAATCATTTCGGCCTTTGTGATGAAATCCGTTTCGCCATCGACAGCCGCCGCGATTTCGTGTCCTCTTGCGACAGCAGTCCTCTCAATCTCATGTCCCATCTTTCCGTAGCCGATTATCGAAATCTTCATATCATAGTCGTTTTGTCAAAAAACCAACCGCATCGTTAGTCCTGTCTGAAATCCGTTTCCTTCGACGAGGCCGTATGTCGGCTTTATCGCCGGTTCCCATTCCATCGTGAGTTCGTCGCTGATTTCGTAATGGAAGAAATGCGCATCGACGCAGGCATCGAGGATGTTGAGGCCGTACCACAAACCTAACCCGATGAGGCTTAACTCCATGTTTCTCCGATAATAGTCGCGTAACTCCGCGAGGTCGTTTTGGTTGTATTTCTGGGCGATATTGATGATGTCTTGCGGTGCGTCAGGA
This sequence comes from Bacteroidales bacterium, assembly GCA_024400195.1. Taxonomy (GTDB): domain Bacteria; phylum Bacteroidota; class Bacteroidia; order Bacteroidales; family F082; genus Limimorpha. The sequence goes on along the minus strand of JAKSNC010000033.1, from coordinate 13,550 downwards.
TATGTCCCCGTCTTATAATCAAAGGCTTTGCGGTATGTGCCGTAGTCGTTGTTGTTTGTGTAGGCTAAGTAGAACAATATTCCGGCTCCGGCATATATCACCGGAATCTTCCAATATTTCTTGTTGTATGCTTGTCCGAGGCCGGGAAGTACTGCCGAGTAAATCGATGCTCTCGACGGACTGTGGTCGGCGTTGGGCCCCGCGATGGTGTCAACGGCTTGCGCTCTTACAAACGATGGCACAAACAATGTCGCGATGAGCAATATGACGACGGCAGTTTTCTTCATCTACGCTTTTTCTATTATGTTGATGATGCGCTTCAGGTCGTCATCGTTTTTGAAGGAAATCGTTATCGAGCCTTTCCCCTTGATGTCTCGCGTGAGTTTCGTTTTCAACGCGGTACTCTTGATGAACTTCTCAATACGGCCGCGAAGTTCGTCGGAAATGACATTAGTTTTACCTTGCGTTTTATGTTCTTTCTTTTCAGGTTTCCTAATGTTTCTCGAGATGTTTTCAACCTGTCTGACAGTCAGTTCTTTATCTATTATTTCCTTCAGAAGTGTGAGTTGCTGTTCTTTGTCCTCGATGTTGATGATGGCTCTTGCGTGTCCCATCGTGATGAGTCTGTCGCGAATGGCTATCTGAACCTCAGGCGGCAGTTTTAGCAGTCTTAGAAAATTTGTAACCGTAGTTCTGTCTTTTCCCACCTTCTCACTCAGGCTGTCGATGGTCAGTTTGCATTCGTCGATGAGTCTTTGGTATGAGATGGCCACTTCGATGGCGTTGAGGCTTTCGCGGTGTGTGTTTTCGATGAGGGCTAATTCGAGCATCTGTTCGTCGTCGGCGACCCTGATGAACACCGGTATCGTTTTCAGTCCGGCTATGCGTGATGCGCGGAGCCGACGCTCGCCCGAGATGAGCTGGTATCTGTCGCGTCCCATTTTGCGGACGGAGACTGGTTGTATAATACCTTGAGACTTAATTGATTCAGCGAGTTCTTTGATGGCTTCTTCATCGAAGTCGTTGCGCGGCTGGAATGGGTTGGTCTCAATAAAGTCGATGTTGATTTCGGCTACGGCTCCGGCCACGTAGTTGCCCGAAATGTCTGTTGATGTTATGTCGGTGTCGGGACTGCTTAGAATGGCGTCGAGGCCGCGGCCCAAACCGTATTTTCTATTGCTTGTCGTCATTTTTATGTTCGTTGTTTTTGAGTAATTCCCTTGCAAGGTTGAGGTAGTTGACGGCTCCAGTGCTTGTCGCGTCGTGCATTATGACGCTTTTGCCGAAACTTGGTGCCTCACTTAGTCGTGTGTTGACGCTTATTATAGTGTCGAAAACCATATCTTGGAAATGGGCCTTCACCTCTTCGACGACTTGTTTCGATATTCTCGTCCGCGTATCGAACATAGTCAGCAGGATACCTTCGATGTCAAGGTCGTTGTTGAATCTCGACTGTACTATCTTTATGGTATTCAGGAGTTTTCCGAGGCCTTCGAGGGCGAAATACTGGCATTGCACCGGTATTATCACCGAATCGGCGGCGGTGAGTGCGTTCACTGTGATTAGCCCGAGTGACGGAGAGCAGTCGATGATGATGTAGTCGAACTCGTCTTTGACGGCCTCAATACTCGCGTGCATCATATATTCGCGCTGCGGCATGTTTATTATCTCTATCTCGGCTCCGACGAGGTCGATATGTGCCGGAAGGAGATACAGGTTCGGAGTGTCAGTCTCCTTGATTGCGGTGGTCGGGTCGATGCCGTCGATTATACATTCGTAGATGCTCCGTTCTATCTGTTTCGGGTCGAAACCTAAGCCGGATGTGGCGTTGGCCTGCGGGTCGGCGTCAATAAGGAGAGTTTTGTGCTCCAAAACCGCAAGGCTGGCCGCAAGATTTATGGCAGTCGTCGTCTTTCCCACACCGCCTTTCTGATTCGCTATCGCTATTGTTTTTCCCATAAAACCCTTTGTTTTTTTTATAAGAAGCGACAACAGGCACAGCAAAGGCCCGTCGTCAATTTTTTTGTAGAAACGGTTCACCCGAAGATGTGCCGTTCTGATTTAGTGCTTTTCGTCAATATTGTCAAACCAACTGTCGAAACTTCTATCATCAAAGTCGTCGCCGTCATATTGACGCTCTTCGTCGAAATAGCCTTCAGGATATTCACCCGTCTCGACAAACTTCATGCTTTGACCGATGGCTGTCAGAAATTTCTCAAAATCTTCTTTGTATAAGAATAACTTGTGCTTTTCGTAGAAAAATCTGTCCTGTTCTTCGCTGAAACGACGCTTGCTCTCCGTAATCGTAATGTATTTCTCGCCGTTTCTCGTGGCTTTGACATCAAAAAAATATGTGCGTTTGCCAGCCTTTACAGCCTTTGAGAATAACTCGTCGCGACTGCCTCTCTTTTCGTTTTCTTCCATGACTTTCTTTTTTAACAATTTTTTTGATAAATATTGGGCAAAGGTAAAGATTTTTTTCCTTAAAAATTTATAACGGACTTGAAAATTTGTGTTTCAGGTGATTTTTATCGAAAGAGCATCTAAATCGTTTCGTCGTACAGCTTCGTCAAGAAGATGCCGACGTTTCTTTTCTCGTTTTTCGCCACTATCTCTTCGCGCAGCGATTCCTTCTTAAAATCCCTGTATCTGACGAACATCTCGTCTATCGCGGCAGCTATCGTCTCCGCCTGCCCCTTACGTATCAGTATCCCGTTTCCGTCTCCGATGACTTCATTGATGCCGCCGACATCTGTCGAGACTATCGGAAGCCCGCACGACAAGGCCTCGAGGATGACTACCGGAAGGTTCTCATAATTGCTCGAAACGACTAAAAAGTCTTGATTTGCAAGCATTTCTGCCAATATACCGCCTTCAAGCATTCCGGTGAATTTTACAACATCGTCAAGTTCTAAATCGCGACATTTTTGCCGCATCGCCTCAAAATCCATTCCGTCACCAATTAACGTACAGAGAAATTTCCTGTTTTTCCTTTTTAAAATGGCAACGGCTTCGAGCAACCCGCTGATGTTTTTCGACTTGTCTTCAAAACAGCTGATATTAGTGAAATGCGGAATGTCGTCCATCGTCTTTTCAACTGGTTTGAACATGTTCGTATCGACGACGTTTGGCAGAACGATGTAGTTGTCGTTTTTCAAGCCTCGGTTTTTCATCGCTGTCGCGAGATTCTGCGTCACCGTAGTTACGTTTTTTGCTCTTTTGACGACAGATGCCGTGATTTTTCTGTGAAGAAATCCTCCGAAATCATTCCCGGGCAAGTATCGCGACCAATGCTCAGTTATGATGTATGGTGTTTTGTGAAAAATATTATGAATCAATGCTATAATGCCAAGTCTTGTTAAAATATGGACGTGAATCAGGTCGGGTTTGGGGGCAATCTTCAATCCTTTTCCGACTGCCTTGAAAAATCTCGCTATCGAAATGATTTTGTTGTCTGTCTTCCTGAAATAGACACGTATTTCCTTCAAATTACCATCTTCACTTGTCTCCGCTTCAAACTTTTTCTCTAAGTTTTCTACCGGCTGCGCATATATCACCGTGACTTTGTTGAACATCGCGGCGGCCTCGGCGTGACGTTTCACGAAAAGCCCGAACATCGGGTCGTAGCGGTGCGGATACCATCGCGCGAGAAATATGACGTTCTTCATCTGATGTATGGTTTTATTATGGAAAGTGCGTTTTGAAAACGTTGTTCTCCCGTGCCGCAAACAATTCCGTAAGGTGCGTTTATATCGTTGAGAATTAGTTGGTAAAGATGGAAAATTTCTTCACGTTCATTGATGTCCGGATTCTCCCTCAAAGGGTCGTAAGTCCACGGAAGGTCGATGTTGCAAAGCAGATAAATGTCGAAATCTTGTTCTCGTAACACTTTTTCGATGAAGTGCGGCGTTCTGTGAAAAACGTATTCCGTCCAGACTTTGCAGACTGTCATTTCCGTGTCGGTCACAATGACCTGCGGATGCCGTGATTTTTCTTCCTCAATGAGCCTCGTCTGCCCTTTCGCGATGTTCACGACGTCGTCAATACTGTATCTTCCTTTGAAGTTTTGAAGGTACGTTCTCGCGTATTCCGGTATTTCTGTTGTGTGAAAATACTCCGCTATCTGAGCTGAAAGAACAGATTTTCCCGTTGATTCGGGCCCGGTTACGGCTATCTTAAGCATTTTTCAGCGCCTCCTTTCGCCACGAGAAGAATGCCATGAAACATATTATGCAGTAAATTAAATATTGTAATCCGCTGAAATACAGTTCGTTTGTTATACATATCGGAATCAGGACGATGTCTGCGATAAGATAGAAAATCCAGTTTTCGACTTTTTTCAATGCCGTCAGCATCATACCGAGAAGTCCGCAGGCGGCTGAGAACGAGTCCCATACGCTCATTTCATTGCCCGAAAGATGTTTCGACACGAGCGTCATAATGCCGAATATGGCGAGACATGATGTTGTTGCGACAAAAACTTCTTTTATGGTTAGGAATTTTACGGGAAGCGTCTTTTCGTCTTTCTTGGGATGTTTCCAATGATACCAGCCAAAGATGCTCATCGCGAGATAGCATAAGTTGATTACCATATTGGAATACAGTTGTTTATCAAAAAAAATATAGGCGAAAAGGACTTCGTTTACGATGCCGATTTGGAAGACGAGTATATTGAGTTTCTTGCTGTACCACACTCCGATGAGGCCTGCGGCGACGGCAATAAACTCGATTACGGATGTCTGCGCTATTTCCGCAAAGAAGGTCATCTCATGTCGATTATCTCAACGCCCGGATGTTGTTTCGCGTCGAAAGTGAAGAAATTGTCGTCGAGTTGTTTGTTGACTTCTAATTTCTTTATTTTGCAGATAAAGTCTGTGTCGTTTCCGTCGGTGATGGTCAGACATTGCGGCTGCATTGTTTTGGTGTCGATGTCGAGACGCATCTTCGTGAATTTGTCATCATCTTCGCGAGGTGTCATCTCCAACGACATTTTTGTAAAATCGCTGTTTTTCAGGAGTTTGACATCGACATTGTCGTAATATTCTTCGAGAAGTGTCAAAGGGTTGCTGCTGTTGCCGTCTGCATCTGAAATCATCACTTCGTCGCTCTCGGAGATGTAAGTCCAAATCGTCGTGCCGTCGCAAATCATCTCCTGTCCGTCGAGCTGTACCTTATAGGCTTCGCCTTTTGACCAAGCCTTTCCCGACATTGTCTCATTTATTCCGGCGTCTTCGTTCAGCATGGTATAATCGAACTCGGCGCTTATGTCGGAATATGATTTCATTGTCTTCATCACGCCGTCAAGGATGTCTTTTGCCGATTGCGCATTACATGTAATGCAGAGTGCTAATGCAAGTAATGTTATGATGTGCTTTTTCATGTTGATGATGTGTTTTTTAATCTTCATTTTCGTAGTTAAGGTCTTTGAGGAACTGGTCGAGAGCAAATTCGTTTGCAATCTTGACTTCCCTTGGTTTGGAGCCAGCGAAAGGTCCGAGGACGCCGGCTTGTTCGAGTTGGTCTATGATACGTCCGGCACGAGCGAATCCGATTTTCATCTTGCGTTGGAGTAAGGAAGTGGAGCCCTGCTGTGTCTGAACGATTATTCTGGCTGCTTCTTCAAACAAGGGGTCGCGTTCTTCGGGGTTGACGTCTTCGCTGCCTCCGCCTTCACCGGTGTCGTCGGGTACTTCTGGCAGCATGAATGCTTCCGGAAAACCGCGCTGTGCTCCGATAAAGTCGGTTATCTTTTCAATCTCAGGCGTGTCGATGAACGGGCATTGCAGACGCACGAGGTCTTGCCCCGTTGACATGAGCATGTCGCCGCGTCCGATCAGCTGTTCGGCTCCGTTGCTGTCGAGGATGGTTCCAGAATCGACGCGCGAGATGACCCTGAACGCTATTCGGGCGGGGAAGTTGTTCTTGATGTTTCCCGTGATGATTTTCACGGAAGGACGCTGCGTTGCTATGATGAGATGAATTCCTATGGCACGCGCAAGTTGTGCTAATCGTGCTATTGGTGCTTCGATGTCGCGTCCCGCAGTCATTATCAGGTCGGCAAACTCATCGACGACGAGGACGATGTACGGCATGAAGTGATGTCCCTGCTCCGGATTGAGAAGGTGTTTCGCAAATTTGGCGTTGTATTCCTTGATGTTTTTGACTTCCGCGTCTTTCAGAAGATCGTAGCGCGTATCCATCTCGATGCAGAGCGAGTTGAGCGTCCTGACGACTTGTTTGACATCGGTAATGATGGCTTCGGACGCGTCAGGCAGTTTCGCGAGATAATGCCGTTCTATCTTCTTGTAAAGGCTGAGTTCCACTTTCTTTGGATCGATGAAGACGAATTTGAGTTCCGAAGGATGCTTGCAGTAGAGAAGTGATGCTATTATCGCGTTCAAACCGACAGACTTGCCTTGTCCTGTCGCTCCAGCCATCAGAATGTGCGGCATCTTGGCGAGGTCGGCCACGTATGTCTCGTTGCTGATGGTCTTGCCGATGCCGAACGGTAGCGCGAAACCGCATTTCTGGAATTTATCCGACGCGATGACACTCCTCATCGAGACGGTCTTGGGTTTGAGGTTCGGAACTTCGATGCCTATGGTGCCTTTCCCCGGTATCGGAGCGATGATACGGATGCCCAAAGCCGACAAACACATCGCGATGTCGTCCTGAAGATTCTTTATCTTCGAGATACGCGTGCCGGCTTCCGGAACAATCTCATAAAGCGTGACGGTCGGGCCTACAGTCGCCTTGATTTTGTCGATGTTGATGCTGTAGTTGGCGAGTGTGCTTACGATCTTGTTTTTGTTGGCTTCGAGTTCGTCTTTGTTGATTTCTATGTCGTCATCGTAGTCGTTGAGGAAGTCGAGAGGCGGAAACTTGAAGTCGAAAAGCTCGCTTCTCGGGTCAAGCGGCGTGTCGAGGCCGATGTGCTCGCCGCATTTGATGTTGTGGATTTCGTCTTTCTTTGTTTCTTCAACCTCTATTTTTACATCGGAAGAAGCATCAGATGTGTTTTTTTTCTCCTCTGCCTCTTTCTTTTCGTTTGTGTTTGTATTTATATTTATGTTTTCGTTTATGTTTTTCGTTTCTTTTTCGTTTACGATTTCTTCTTCCTTGAAATCTCCCGAAAGTTCAATCTCCAAAGGCGAAGTCTTTTTTTCGTCTTTTCTCTCGTTTTTGTTAATCAATGTTATACCGCTGATTCTGTCGTCTTCGATTTCATCATCATCGAATTCGTCGTCATCATCTTCTTCAATTTCATCTTCAGTTTTAATTTTGTTGTTGCCGTTGATTCTTAATCTTTGCGGTGTCTCGTAATTGTCATTTCGTTCGACAATGCTGCCGACGTTTTCAGCCTCTTCATGTTCCGGATCGTTGCGGAACAGTTCCGAAATGTTGATGTTGAATGTGTAGAAAATGTAGGCTGCGGCTCCGAATAGGAGTATTATGATGATGCCGGCGTTGTCGATATAGCCGTGTAGGAAGTTAAACATCACATCGCCCACATTACCGTAAACGAAATCGAAATGGCCTTTGCCGGTAGAATCTATATTGTTGAATATAAATGCCAAAAGCAGCGGCAGCCATACGAGGCTCATGAGCATGTACTTCCAGAGAATCCATTGTTTTATCTTCGGGCCTCCGAATGCGAGGTTGGAACCGAGATGAAAAACGAGGAATATGATGAACAATGAGCCGAATCCGAACATATCGCGTGAAAGAAACTGGCCGACAAATTCACCTATTTTGCCTGCCAACTCGTATCCGTTGACGTATCCGGCGAATGAAATCAGAATGAAGCAGCCGAGCAGAAGCGTGAAGATACCGCAGACGATGCGTCCCCTCGGGTCGGGTTCTTTTTTCCTTTGCGATGTCTTGTCGATGATCTTCTTCTTCGGTTTGTCGCTTTTCTTTTCCTCTTTCTTTAAGACCGTTTTTTCCTCTTTGGTGATAATCTTTTCTTCAGGTTCTGTATCGTCAATGATTACCGTTTTCCGTTTGTTTTTATTTTCTCCCATAGTTATGATGTCTTATTTTGGAACCCTGAATGTCTTGTCGAAACGTATTCCGCCGAAAGTCTTATCGATGGAAAGCCAAACAAATACCGGTTTTCCGACAATATGGTCGATTGGCACGTAGCCCCAGAAACGCGAGTCCTGCGAGTTGTGTCTGTTGTCGCCCATCATCCAGAAATAATCCATGGCGAATGTATATGTGTCGCATTGTTTGTCGTCGATGAAGATTTTGTCGCCTTCGATGCGCAATTTGTGGTGTTCGTAAGCCGTGATGACGCGACTGTAAAGCGCGATATTTTCTTTTGTCAGCTTCACCGTCACGCCTTCCTGCGGTATGACGATGGGTCCGAAATTATCGACGTTCCATTTGAAATGCGTCGTGTCGTTGGGAAAAATCTCATCAGAATATTCCTCTTTTGGTGCAATGACGCGTGTCACGGAGGTTATAAACGGCAGTTTTACAAGTTGTTCGGCTGTATTTCTGTTGATGTTGGCCACGACGGTTCCCGGGATTCCCGTCGAATAGATTTCCGAGATGTCGTATTTTTTCAGAAGATTATGGCTGAGCGCGGTGCCGTTGGTCTTTATGATGTAGTTGTGCTGCATCAGTTCCGGCTGTAAACCTTGTTCTCCGTTGACGAAGACTATGCCGTCTTTTATCAGAATCGTGTCGCCGGGCATTCCGATGAGGCGTTTGACGTAGTTCTCGCGTTTGTCAACCGGACGTGTGATGATGTCGCCGAATGCCGCCTTATTGTTAAGGACGTTTTCTCTGCCGTATTGTCTGATGAGTTGATAATAAGTGTAATTACTTTGATATTTTGTGCTTACCGTGTCGCCTGCAGGGAAGTTGAACACGATGGGGTCGTTTCTGTGTATCGTGCCAAAGCCGGGGAGCCTGTGATATCCGACTGAAGGCCGTTTCAGGTAGGAACGTGTCGATTCCGTCCATGGAAGTGTGTGATGGACGAAGGGGAATGACAGAAGCGTATTGGGGAAGCGCGGCCCGTAGCCTATCTTACTGACAACCAAGAAGTCGCCGGTGCGGAGTGATTTCTCCATACTCGAAGACGGAATTGTAAAGGACTCGAAAATGAATGTGCGTATGATGAGGGCGGCCATCACAGCCCACAAAATCGAGTCGAGCCAGTCGCGGACGACGGTCTTCTTGGGATAAGGATGTGTCTTGGGGTCTTTGTATTCGAGATGAAGCTTTCCGCTGATGACGGATATTAACGGGAAGTAGATAATCGGGATAAGCGCGGCTCCGAGATAGTCGACGACACCAAGCCTGCCGTGACTTTTGGCGAGGTCGATGAAGAGCATCATCATCATAAAGGTGTTGATATACGGGAAGATTATCAGCAGAAACCACCACCATTTTTTGTTGTTGGTGATGTCGGCTAAGACGTAGATGTTATAATAAGGTATCAGTGTCAGCCACGGTTTCTTTCCGGCAAGCCTGAAAAGTTTCCAGCAGCAGGCAATCGGAATGGTGTAGAGCAACGGTATGAGGAGAATGAAAGCTGTCATATTTTCAATATATTAAGTGTTTTTCAATGAAAAATACAAATCTCGCAAAAATAACATTTTTTTTGAAAAAAAATTATGCGGAATTATGATATTTATCCACCATGAAAAATCATGGATTTTTAGAAGCTGTTTTTATTTGTTCGATAGGGTTTTGTATTAGATTTTCAATACGATTTTTCTTTATCTTTGCCGCCGTGAAAAACATTCTCGCCATATTGTCAATAATCATCGTCTTAGCCTCGTGTTCCGACAAGACGGGCGGCTGGCATTCCGCGCCGGAGCTGCAGACGGCACACGAGCTGATGCAGGAACGGCCCGACAGCGCGTTGAAGGTATTGATTGGTTTCGACATCGACGACAGCACGAGCCGCTTCGTTGTAAACGAATATCAGATACTTGTGGCGGAGGCACTGTATAAAAATGATTATCAGCAGACCAACGCTCAGGCCGTTATTGACGCAACTGCTTATTACGACAGCGTCTTTGAAAAACATCCGAAGAACAGCGACCTCGCCTTCGAGACGGCGCGGGCACACTACTACAAGGCCGTCGGTGAAACCGAAAAAGACGACATCGTGGCGGCGTGCACCGACTACCTCAGGGCCGCCGACATCATGGAAGAGGCGTTCCCGGAAATTGCGGAGGCGGCGGAAAAAAGAATGACGATGGATGATGACAACTATGGGAAAGCGAGGTTTGTTGGATTAATTTACTGTAGACTTGGAAACTTGTTTTTAGTTGAAAGTTGTACCAAACAGGCAATTGAAAATTATTCTAAATCAATAAAAATATGTCCATCTAGTGATAAAATCTTTTTATCTATGTTGTTGAAAAAACTTGGAGAAACATACTATCTTGAAGGAAAACAAGACAGTGCATTGTTTTATTTGAAAAAAACAATGATTTTTTGTGACAGCAATATCATAATACAGTCGGATGTCGCCCACCAGATGGCTCTGATATACCATAATATTGGTAAAAAAGACACAGCATATCGCCTTCTGTATAAATACACCAGTAAGTGCATGCCAGCCAATGTCGTGACAAAAAGTTCGTACAATCTTGGCGTGTTGAATTTCTGTGATTTAAAATATGACTCAGCAGCATTTTATTTTGAAAAAAGTTTCGTAAACGGCAACAATTTGATGAAATTTTCATCAGCACAGAAACTTGCCATAATTTACGACTCACTTGGAGACAGCAAGCGCGCGTCTGTTTTCAGTAATTACGCTTTGAACAACGCCGTCAGGGAAATAAACAGAAATATTAAAGCAAAAGACCTTGTGAACATTTACGCTACCTATAAAACTAACCAAGAAGAAAAAAAACAAAAAAAAGAAAAACTGTTATATATTTCCTTGCCCGTCTTACTTGCATTGTTGACAACTATTCCAATGCTACATTTAAGTAAGAGAAAAAACGAAAAACTTTCCGAAATGGTAAAAAAACAAGGCAATACCGTCAGAAATCTGAAATCAAAAAACAAGAAGTTGGAACAGGAAAAAACATCTATCACAGTGTTGAACAAAAATTATTCAAGGGTTGACATCAACGAATGCATGAATAATTACTTAACTTGCCATATCGGTGACATTTTAGTAAAGAGAGTGCAATCAAAGAATATCTCTAAAAAGAACATCTGTGACAATTATGACATTGCACTGACTGATAGTGAAAAAATACTTGTCAGATCATCGGCCAACGTATGCATCCCTTCTTTTACAAATGTACTGACATATAAACTTGGCATCAAAGGAGATAGTGTGCTGTTGTGTTGCCTTGCCTTGCTTGGATTTTCATTATCAGAGATAGCCGCGTTGATGGGAATAACCTATCAAGCAGCCAACAAAAGAAAAAATTCTATAAGAGAAAAACTTGGCACTGACAATGATATTGTCAGCTTTATTACTGCTTACATGAATGATTTTTACACCAATCAAAAGGACTGATTTTTTACTAAGAATTTAACGCACACATATTATGCTATACAATGTTTTTTAATAGTTAGTGTTGTATAAAAAGTTGTTTTTCAATATATTAACATTGTTTTAATTTCCAAAAGTTTCCAAAATATTTTTTGTCATCATTTTTTTTTGCCATACTTTTGTCGTGTAATTCAAATACAAAATTATGGCAAAAATAAAAATCATCATTCTTGCAGTGCTGTTGTCAATTTCAGTGCTGCAACAGAAATCAGAAGCGAAAAACACGAAAGAACCAATAGACATATTGGTGAACATTTCAAGTGGTTGTGATCCAAAAATTCACATTCCCATCTCCGCCTCCATCGACGGCCACGCGCTAACCATTTACATCAACGAGAATGTGGGCATAGCGCACATCGTCGTCACAAACAAGAACGGTGTCTATATCGACCGCGACAATCTCTTCCACACGCCCGACGTGGCGACGCTGCTAATCGATGACGCAGGCTTCTACACGGTGACGATAACACTGCACAACGGTGATGTTTACTCCGGTGATTTCACGGTGACAGAGTAATGGAGGAATTTATGTGGACACGCAGGAAAAGCAAATTCATTTGTTGAAGCCTCAACAATGAGGCTTGATAAAGAAAAAGGTGCTTGCAGAGACTTTGCTTTTGTGGAAGATCGCTAATTTCTGAAGCACCGGAACATAAACATGACGACCATAGAACAAAAGGCAAATGTCTTTGGTTTGGTTATCCAGTTTTGCGTGGTAAAGATAGTAATTCTTCGCAAAACGGGAGAGAAAAAAATAAAATACTAATCTAATCATAATGGTATAAACAAATTAAAATCCAAGTAAAATGAAGAAAAAAACTATCATGTGTATTGTGGTGCTGATTGTTGCCGCAATCGTTTCAGCAACCGTAGTGTCCTGCAAGAAGGACAAAGATAAAGTAGTTACCAAAAACACAAATAGCGAAGTCCAAACCTTGCTAAAACGTGTCAATGACTTCCAGACGTTGCGCGATGCCGTTAATTCTGGCGCGAAAGCAGACGGAAGCATGACGGTGGAAGAAATGCGCCAGGCTCTTGATCTTGTGTCGAACTATGAGCATAGCGAGCACATGACCTATTGCCTTAGCACCGTGCTTGACACCTTGCACTTAGTCATGCCGGCTGTTGACGGCGAAGGCCTTGTGAGTGAGGCTGATGCTGTTGCAACGTATAATGCATTTGAGACTGCTTTGGAAAAATGTATGCTTGGAGTAAAGGACGGCATGGATGTGCCGAGTTATTTCAGCATTGTGATGCCAAAGGCAGGTGCAAAGGATGACAACATCAATATTGTGTTTATCAGAGGTGAGGTCGACACAAACTATAATGATATTCGGAATCCTTTTGATGAAGATGACAATTATAAGTGGGGGCTTAGTTATGGTCTGTGTGATCCTATAGGTCCGTTCAATAGTACAACCGATGCCGCCAAGGAGTTAAGTAGAAGACTCGTGTTTAGACCTAGTTCAGGACATGAAGGACAATCCTATATACTTTATAATGTTGAACATGTTGTTTATACGGCTAAGAGTTGTCATTCATCAAATGTACAGGAGTTGGAAAATGCTATAGTTTATGAAGACCATAATATGGAAGATTGTGCGGACACATGGCTGTATTGGCAGTCGGGTGAGTTTGAAGTAGAACCTTGTATTTATTATGACGAGATGAATTGTTACAATAGATGTTTTTATCGTAATTTCTTACGTCCCAACGCTCCTCTGTCTTATGGACCCGAAACGAACTCGCCTTATCATGAATGTTTAATACATAGTTATCATCTATGGGGACCTGAAACCTCAAAAAGGAGTGTAAGAATGCATGCCGCTTTTGTGGTCTATTGCCATATAGTCTGGTCGGAACCGGTACTTCCTCCCGTTTATTAATACCTGATAATATGGATAATAGATGTGCAATATTATTAGTGTTTGCCCTGCTTTGCAGGGCAAACACTAATGCACAAGAATGGGAACATTCATATGAGTACTCGATGAACGATTCTCTTTGTTAT
>JAKSNC010000032.1 GCA_024400195.1 Bacteroidales bacterium | reverse complement strand
GCATCATGCAGATAGTTGTAAAATTCATCGCCTGAAGCGAAACACTCGAATTTTGTCCCGTCAGGCTGGCTGAGCGTCACACGGACATTTCTCAAATACGCCGCATTTGCCGCGGTCACCATCGCGAGCAACAGAAAAAATAGAATGTGCTTTTTCATTTTTTGAAGAACATAGGGTACCTCTGTTTTTACTTTTCAACGCCGCCATTCTGAATTTTGCGAGGTACGTTAAACAAAATCCAAAATGAGACAACGCTGCAAAATTACATATAAATTTAAATCCTATTAAAAATAAAGAGTTTATTTTCTTATCGCCTCTTTGAAAACCTTCCAGTGTTCCTCCGTCATTCTTTCGGGGGTGAAGAGGCTTATTCCGGCGGCTCCGGCTTTTAACGACGTCTTGATGGCGGTCTTAAGTTCCTTAGGCGAGAGTCCGAGACCTTCGGGATCCTCAACGTTGGCTCTGTTTTGCCAGTCGCGGCAGATGAACAAACCGCTGATGACGGCTTTGTGTGTGCTTTTCACTTCTTCTTCGGTCATTTCGCCGACCCATTTCGCCGACTTCATATAGAAATCATTATAATTCATTGGAAAGAAGACATCGCAGTCCCATTTGTCCCATTGTTGGCGCACCATGTGTTCGGCGTGACTTTTTGGTCCGGGGAAGACGTCCGCGCTGACCTTGTAGCCTTTGTCGTGCAACTCTTTGCAGATGGCGTTGACAAGTTTCGTGATGTTGTCGCAGCGGAACTGGGCCCATTCCGGAATGGATGCCGGATTGACGCCTTCGGCCATCTTTGCCTTGATGTCGATACCGGTGCGAGCCTTGAAGTCGTTGCAGCAATCGTCACAGTAGCAGTAATCGGCTCCCGGATATTCGCACACGTTGCCGTCGGCGTCGCGCCACTCGTGATGAATCCTGTCCTGATATTTCTGCCACAGACCTTCCGCGAGGATGACGTCGGCGTAACGGATATAGTCTAACTGCACGTAGTCAACATTGGGGATGCTCGCCAACTCGAGGTATTGCTGCACCAACCAGTCAACAACTTCAGGATTATGCGGGTCGAGTGTCTGATAATAATCGACGTAGGCGCGGTTTTGTGTCACGGCAGCCGACTGTCCCAGCCTGTTGATTGTGTACCATGTGGTGTCAAGTCCGCCTTGAAGCATAGCGGCGGCCCATGCGTGATATTCAAGCCCGAGTTCGTGTGCTATGGCCGCGCAACGTGCCGTCTTCTGATGGTCGAAGCCGCAGTTCATGCAGACTCCTGTGATGCCGTGGCTCCTCCATGATGCGAAAATAGAGCGGAGGCTGTCTTCGGAGACTTTCTCATGATTCCATGAAGACCATCCGAAAACCTTTATTTTGCTGCGTTTCCTTATGATTTTATGGCTTTCGTCAACGCTGACACTGCTGTTGTCGGCCTTCGTCACTGTGACTTCAAACTTGTTCGTCGTGGCTTCCATGGAAAGTTCGTCACCGTCGGGAAGAAGGGCGAGATCTTCCTTGTCTAAATTGAGGTTTCTTAATTTTTTGAAGTATTTACCGGCGGCGTCGTGTTGATCGTGCTGGGCGTAATAAATCGCCCACAGGAGCTTTTCTATGTTGTGGTCGTCGGGGTAGCGGAAGGTATCGGTACCGGCGGCTTTGTTTGAGAAATAGAGGTAGTTCCAGCGTTCAGGCATGTGCATGTTGATTTGTCCGGTCGCAGGCCAAGTCCAATTGTATTCCGGAAGATATGAGCCCGTTTTACTCTGTTTGCGGCTGATTTTCCCGTCGATGTTCTGCGTCTGCCATTCCACGCGCGAGAAGCCGAGACGCCAGTAGCAGCCGGCTGTCAGATGATTTTTGAAACTGTTTGCGAAATTGTTCTTCGGGATGGCGAACTCTACGCTCCAGCCTTCGTCGTTGTCGGAATCGTCGTTGAGTGTCCCGTTGATGTGCGTGGCGAATCTGATGCCGGATACGTCCCATGCAAAGTTGGCAAATGTCCCGTGTAACGTATAATATGGTTTTGTGAGGAAGAGGTCGAAGATGGTTCCTATTGCGTTGACTTCCATCTCGAAATAGTTCTGTCCGTCGTTATCGTAGTCTATAAAGACTTCAAAATCAGGGTTTTGATAAATAATCTCGTCGTGTTTTGTGATGTATGCCCAGACGTTGGGTTCTTCCAATTCCGCTGCGATGTAGAGATATTCGTCGTCCCAGAGTATTCGGGCCGAGGTGCGGTAGAGTGGTGGAGGGAAGCCTTCGCCGCTGATGTCGCTGAAATTGTCGATGACTGGCGCATTCTGCCATGCGTCTTCGTTTGGGATTCCGTCAATTGTGATTGGGCTTGTTGCGCGATAAACTACGTATCCTTCAGGGTCGGTGAGCAGGTTTTTGTAGCGTTGTGTCAACCCCTGCGCACACAACGTCGCGGCACAGAAAAACATACATATCAGTATTATGAGTGTCTTTTTCATTGCCTGTGGAAACTACTGGGGTCGAACCAGTGACCTCTTGCTTGTAAGGCAAGCGCTCTAAACCAACTGAGCTAAGCTTCCCTGAAAAACGCTGCAAAGTTACAAAAAAATCGTTCAGTAAATAAAAAAATATGTCAGTTTTTTTTAATTGCCTTGCAGTAACTTTGAAAATAATTCGTATCTTTGCAACCACATTCGGGAAAGAACTGATGGTGTCGAGTGGTGTAATGGCAGCACTGCAGATTTTGGTTCTGCCTGTCAAGGTTCGAATCCTTGCTCGACAACGTTGAAACGAAGGGACCTGCTACGGAATGTAACAGGTCTTTTTATTTGAGAAATATGATAGAGAAAGATAAAATATCAGAATTGGTAAACAGGGCTCTTGCCGATACCGACACCTACCTCGTGAGCGTGACGGTTTCGAAGGCCAACAGCATCTTCGTGACCTTGGATTCTGATTCGGCCGTTACCATCGACAGATGCGTCGAAGTGAGCCGTTTCGTTGAAGACAACCTCGACCGAGATGTTGAAGATTACGAACTGAGCGTTTCGTCGGCCGGCATTGACGACCCTCTCGTCATCAGAAGGCAATACCTTAAATATATAGGACAGGAAGTCGCAATCGTCATCGGAGACGCTCCGAGCCGCATATTCCGTCTTGACGGCATCAGCGACGAGGTTCTCGAACTTACCGAAGTCATCGACAAAAAATACGGTCGTTTGGTGAAAAAGACCATGGGCGAGAAAATCGACATCAGCATCAGCTCCATCAAGGAAATAAGGCCTTACGTGAAGTTATAGAACAAAAACAAACAAATAATATATGGAAGCATTAAATTTAATTGACAATTTCTCTGAATTTAAGGAATTAAAGAACATCGACCGTCCGGCATTGGAACATATAATAAAGGATGTCTTTAAGGCAATGATAGCTAAGAAATACGGTACCGACGAATTTTTCGAGGTCATCGTCAACAGCGAAAAAGGCAATTTCGAAATCTATCACAACCGCACTGTCGTTGAAGACGGAGCCGTTGAAGACGAACTGAGCCAGATTGCATATTCCGACGCCATCAAAATCGAACCGGACTTTGAAGTTGGTGACGATGTGGCTGAATTTGTCGATATTCAGAGTTTTGGCCGCCGCGAGATTCTCTCTATCCGTCAGAACCTCGCCGGAAAGATTCTCGAATACGAGAACGACAATATCATTTTGAAATATAAAGACCGCGTTGGCGAAATTGTGACAGGCGAAGTGAGCCAGGCTTGGAAGAAAGAACTTTACGTCGTTGATGACGAAAAAATCGAAATGGTTATGCCTAAGAGCGAACAGATTCCAGCCGACAACTTCAAGAAAGGCGATACCATCCGCGCCGTCGTCAAAAGCGTTGATAGCAAGAACGGCAAACCTATCATCACTCTGTCGAGAACCGATGAGACTTTCCTCCTCCGCCTGTTCGAGATGGAAGTGCCGGAAGTTTATGACGGCCTCATCACCATCCGCAAAATCGTGCGCGAGCCAGGACAAAGGGCCAAAATCGCCGTCGAATCGTATGACGACCGTATCGATCCCGTCGGTGCATGCGTCGGTATGAAGGGCTCCCGCATCCACGGCATCGTCCGCGAACTCCGCAACGAAAATATCGACGTCATCAACTATACTACAAAACCCGACCTCTTCATAACAAGAGCACTCAGCCCGGCGAAGATTCAGTCGATTTCCATCAACGAAGAGACAAAAGTCGCCGACGTCTATATGGATAACGACCAAGTCAGCCTCGCAATCGGAAAGGGCGGCTACAATATCAAACTCGCCGGCAGACTCACTGGCTATGAGATAGAAGTCTATAGAAACAGCGAAACAGAAACGGAAGACGACGTTGACCTTAAGGAATTTACCGACGAGATCGACGAATGGATCATCGAGTCGCTCCGCAAAATGGGTTGCGATACCGCCAAAGACGTGCTCGCTTATTCTCCGGAAGTCATCTCATCACGCGCCGACCTCGAAATTGAGACCGTCAACGAAGTCATCGCCATCCTGAAAGCGGAGTTTGAAGACTAATCTACAACAAAAAACAATAAAGATTTAACAAAGATTTTAATTATGGCCGAAGAAGTAACGTACAGACTGTCAAGAGTTTTAAAGGAAATAAACGTGGGTTTTGCCACGGTTCAGGAATATTTGTCGAAAGAAGGCGTTCAGGTCGATACACCTAATGCTAAAATTGACGAGAAAGCCTACGGCCTCCTGATGAAAAAATATCAGGGCGACATCGAAGCCAAGAAAAAGGCCGAGGAACTTGCCGACAGAAAGGTTGTCCTGCCGGAACCGAAAAAGGAAGAAAAACCTTCCGCCGATGAAGTTGTCGAAAAACCGACTCCCAAGGTCGAAGAGAAAAAAAAGGCAGCAGAACCCGTCGTGGAGACAAAACCGGAGCCAGAGCCAAAGCCAAAGCCAAAGCCGGAAAAAGAAGTCAAACCTATTTCCTCAGAGAATAAAGATGTTGAAAAACAGCCTGTAAATGTTGAAGAAAAAGTCGAAGTGAAGGCTGAAAAGACTGAAAAATCCAAACCTCTTCCGACAATAAAACCGGCCGAAGAAAATAAAGACATAAAGAAAGAAGAGAAACAGGAAGTAAAACCATCTGAAAAACAAGAGGTTAAACAGGAACAGCCAAGCATCGTCGTCGAAAAGACCGCTCCGAAGGATAATGAGTCGAAATTGGGTGTGAAAGTTTTAGGCAAGATTGATCTTGCAGAAAAGAAAAGCCAGAAACACGACAAAAACGAACAGAAACATCATGAAAATAAGAAACATCATGATGAGAAACCTCAGGCTTCTAAGGACAACGGACAGAAAAAAGACGACTTTAAGAATGCCGAACCTAAGAAGGATAATGTCAAAAAGGAGATAAAGTCGGAAGTAAAACCGGAAATCAAAAAGGAGACTTCCGTTCAGTCGGAACCTAAAAAAGAGGCTCCAAAGTCCAATTTCATTGAGACTAAGGTACAAAAACTCGAAGGTCCGAAGGTCCTCGGCAAAATTGATTTGACGCAGTCCGCTCCCAAGCCGTCGAAAGACAGACGTCCGGTCGCATCTTCAGGCGATGCCAAAGTAGGGCAGAACAATAAGAAGAAACGTAAACGCATTGAGACCGGCACTAATCAGCAAGGTGCTCAAAATCAGCAAAATAACGGCAAAGGTAAACCGCAGGATTCTAAACATGGCGGCAAGAACGGACGACCGGAACAGGGTAAAAACGATAAATTCGGAAAGAAAAAACCATTTGTCGAAACGCCTGAGCTTACCGATGAGGAAATCCAGAAACAGATAAGGGAGACGCTGGCACGCCTGTCACCTCTCGGAAAATCCAAGACATCAAAGCACCGCAGAGAAAAACGTCAGAGAGTGGGCGAGGAGCTTGAAGAGGAAATGATGCTTAGACAGGAAGACAAGAAAATTCTCAGAGTCACCGAGTTTGTTACTGCAAACGAGTTGGCGACGATGATGAACGTTCCCGTCACCAAAGTTATCTCAACCTGTATGAGCCTCGGAATGTTTGTGTCTATCAATCAAAGACTTAATGCTGAAATTCTCGCACTCGTCGCTGAAGAATTCGGCTTCAAGGTCGAATTTACGAGTATCGACGTTCAGGAAGCCATCGCCGAACAAGACGTGGAGGACAATCCGGAAGACCTTGTTCAACGCGCGCCGATAGTCACCGTTATGGGACACGTTGACCACGGTAAGACCAAACTTCTCGACTTCATCAGACACTCCAACGTCGTCGCAGGTGAGGCCGGCGGTATCACGCAGCATATCGGAGCCTACGAGGTTACCAACTCGGAAGGCAAGAAAGTTACTTTCCTTGATACTCCTGGACACGAAGCGTTCACGGCTATGCGAGCCAGAGGAGCCAGCATCACCGACGTCGCCATCATCGTCATCGCCGCAGACGACAGCGTTATGCCGCAGACCATCGAGGCTATAAACCACGCGCAGGCCGCAAACGTGCCGATCGTCTTCGCAATAAACAAGATAGACAAACCGACATCCAATCCTCAGAAGATATATGAGCAACTCGCAAATATGAACATCCTCGTCGAGGAATGGGGCGGAAAATATCAGTCGCAGGAAATATCGGCCAAAGAGGGACGAAATGTCGATAAACTTTTAGACAAAGTTCTTCTCGAAGCCGAAATGCTCGATTTGAAAGGCAATCCGAAACGCCTTGCCAAAGGTGCGGTTATCGAATCGGCTTTGGACAAAGGCCGCGGTTATGTGGCGAAGATTCTCGTTCAAGACGGAACACTTCATGTTGGCGACATCGTCCTGGCGGGAACGACATTCGGTAAAGTGAAGGCCATGTTTAATGAGCGCAACCAGGCTGTTCAGGAGGCCGGACCATCAACACCGGTATTGCTGTTAGGACTAAGCGGAGCACCACAGGCAGGCGACGGATTCATCGTCATGAACGATGAGAAAGAGGCAAAGACTATTGTCACACGCCGTCAACAACTGCAGCGCGAACAAGGCCTTCGTACGCAGAAACATATTACTCTTGATGAAATCGGACGCCGTTTGGCCATTGGCGACTTCAAGGAACTTAACATCATCGTCAAGGCTGATGTTGATGGTTCTGTCGAAGCACTCTCCGATTCGTTGTTGAAGCTTTCTACGGAAGAAGTCCAGGTGAACGTTATCCACAAAGCTGTCGGTGCGATAAGCGAGTCGGATATTTCGTTAGCTTCGGCCTCGGATGCCGTCATCGTCGCTTTCAACGTACGTCCTACGGCACAAGCACGCAAGTTAGCCGAACGCGAACAGATTGATATTCGAGTCTATTCCATCATCTATACTGCCATCGAGGAAATCAAGTCGGCTATCGAAGGTATGCTCGCGCCGAAGATTGAAGAAGTCGTCACCTGCAACATCGAGATACGCGAAGTGTTCGACATCAGCAAGGTGGGACGCATCGCCGGATGCCAAGTGCTCGACGGAAAAGTCAACCGTCAGACCAAAATCAGAATCATCCGCGACGGCATCGTCATTCATACCGGAACACTCGGCTCACTCAAACGCTTCAAAGATGATGTCAAAGAAGTCAGTGCAGGATTCGAATGCGGTCTTAATATTCAGAATTTCAACGACATCAAAGTCGGCGACATCATCGAAGGCTACGTCGAAAAGGAAGTCAGCAGGAAGTTGTAAAACGACGAAAACTGTCTGCATAAAAAACGGATTCGGAACTGATTCTGAATCCGTTTTTTTATTTACCCTCTTCCGCAGATGGCACAGAAATCGCAACGGCTGCAGTTTGATTCATCGTCGGTGGGCTCAAAAGCCTTCGATTGGTCTAAGATTTCCGTCATCACGTCTTTCAGTTTTTGCTCTAAAACAGACATGAAATCTTTCGAAACAGGTAACTTTTCGTCGATAATCAGATTGTAAGGTCCGTGGTTTGTGTCCTGCAGAGCTATGATGGACGGATTGATTTTCATATCTTTATCTTGTCTCGTCTTGATGAAGAGATATTTGTAAATCATTAGCTGTATAGCCTTTTCAGGCGTTTTCGCAAGTTCTTCGTTATTGACTTTTACATCTTTTTCCATCACCCTTCCAGTCTTATAGTCTATGATGCGTATTTCATTTCCGACTTGGTCGATCCTGTCCGCGAAACCTTTTATGCAGACTTCACATCCGTCGATGTTGGCGATGTTATGCTTCATCTCGCATTCCAAATCAATGATTTTTAATATATTTTCTTTCTTTAAAAATTTCTTTTCGGCACTGACGAACCTGTCAAGCATTTCGTCGATGATGTTTCTTGCGATTTTGTTGAAACCTTTTTCCGCCGCCGATGTGCTGAAATTGTTTTTGTCCAAAATCTTGTCGAGACACGACTTCAAATATTTGTTGACCATTGCATCGTAACCTGCCTCGTTGATGGTGTCGTTGCCGAATTTTCTGTATAGTTCTTCAAGTGTTTCGTGGACAATAGTGCCCAAGACATTGGTCTGAATCTGTTCGTTCAGCTCGTCTCTGCTGATGTCGAATATGTATCTGAGGCAGAAGAGTACCGGACATTTGAGGTAGGCTGAAATCGAAGTCGGGGAGAGTCCGCTTTCCATTTTTGCGCGCGTCTTCGCCATAATCACATTGTCCTTCTCAATCTTAAACGCGTCAAGTCCGATGCCTATTTCCGGACTGTTGAACGAGATTCTGTTTATCGTGACGTTCTCATTCTTCTCTTTGAGTTCAGTCTCAATCTGCCTGATATAGCGGCTCTCTTCGCCAGATGAAAGCCCCATTGAAGAGTTGTTGTAGTAAATATTGATGTTTTCGGCGTTTTGAAGTAGCCTATAGAAATGGTATGAATACACGTTCTGCTGGTCGGAATAAACGGGAAGCCCATAGACTTTTCGTGTATCGAAGGGGATAAGACTGCCTGATTCCTTTGCTTTTGGCAGAATTTTCTCGTTCACGCTCAGGATATGCACCGTTTTGAAGTCGAGGTTGCGCGTCTCGAGAAGTCCCATAATCTGAAGTCCGTCTCGGGAACTGCTGTGTTCGAGTTTCGACTCCCGCGCCACTTGGTCGAATATAGCGACGATGTTGTCACAACTGAAGACAATGCTGTTATCGAAGACGCTCCGAATCTTCCGCGCGATGTCTTTTACTACCTTAAACTGGTTTGTCATATACGCGCTAACCGTTTCGAAGATGCCGAAATCGGGGAGTTTTTCGATGAAGTTTACGAAGCCTACGGAAGACTGTATGTCCCATTTTTGAATTATCAGTCTGATAAAATTTTGAATTTCAATATTTTTCAGATAAGAGATATGCTCGTCTTCGATGTCGCAGACCTTTTTCAGGGCAAGTTGCATTATCCATTCGTGAAGTGCTTCGGAGTCTTTTTGCGAAAAAGCGGCTCGCGTGAAATCGGTGTTGACGACCTTCATCAGCGACCATAGATAGGCTTTCTTACCGAGTGTCTTCTGAAAAACGCACACTTGCCTGATGAATCTGTAAAGTTCTGTCTGGACAAACGGGTAGCCCATTGAAACACGGATTTTGCCTGCTTTTTCGGGAATCGAGTTCACGACGGGTGTAAGAAGATTCTCATCTGCAAGAACGACGACTTCGCTTTTTTGCGTGCTAATGTCCTCTTTTTCAAGCATTAACCTCAATGCTTCAGTTTGTACTGTTTGTCCGGAAACGCCGATTATGTTTATCGTTTTCTTTCCTTCGAGAAGTCCGTTTCCAATGAAGTCGGTCGGCGTATTTTTATATTTTTTAAAGAATTGTCTTGCGAATACGCCGGCTTCTTGTCGTTCGTCGTCAAGATAATATCTGTCCAAGTCCCAGAAGATGTCGGCTTTGTCATCGTCAACGAGGAAACGGATGATATTCTGTTCCGTCGGTGTCATCGCGTTGAAGCCGGCAAAGATAATCCTTCCGTCGCGTGTGATGTCGTCTTTTCTTTCAGAAATCGACTCGCTGAGCATTCGCGTGAGCATTCCGTAATATCCGCAACGCCTGATATTCAATCGTTCGTGAAGTCTTTTGTAATATTCGATGAGTGAACGGAAGAAAATCAGTGAGTTTTTTTCGCTTTCCTTAAATTCGTCGTCGTCGATGGTCGGGAAATCGACTTTTATCTGTTTTGCGGCGGAAACCCACGAGAAGATGTTTTCCGCGTTGACGCCGTATTGGTCAATTTCGTCGAAGTCTTTCGCTATCTGTCCCGCAAGTTGGAAAAACTCGTTGTCGGGCGTGTTTTTATTCTTTATCTCGGCATTTATGGCAAGCAGTTCGAATATAGTTTCCACATTGTCTATCAGCCTAAAACCAGACCAATGTTCAATTGCTTCCTGAATCGATGATATTTTCGGAATCCAGATTGTTTTTCCGCTCGACTGAGCATAGTCGGCGAGTGCTTTGCGGAGATAAACGGCCGCGCGTTTGTTCGGAAAGACAATGGTCAACACATCTTTCGACAAATCGTATTTATTTTCAATACATTGCGCTATTTTTTCGATAAAAACCATTCTGAGGCGTTTTTGAGTTGTTGTTCAGTTCCGAGGTCGAACCAATACGAAGGCCGTACGGGATGTGATTTGACTGCGTGCTTTCTCGCTATCTCGCCGTAGATGTCGAAAACGTAGCACGGCTTTACTTCAAAATCCTTGAATAAAGACGGTTTTATTATATGTAAGCCGCTGAAAGACAATTTGTTATAGAAATCTTGCAATGGCTTTATCCCGTTGTATTCGCCGGTTTCGATATTCAGTCTGCCGGCGAAATTTTCGTTTTCGTCGAAGACTATTTTGCGTTTGTTGTCGCGCTGCTGCGTGAGAAGCCAGACAGCATCGTCGGTCTTGCAGAAATCGTCGTAGATGTCTTTCAAGTTCAAATCGCTGATAATGTCAACGTTGTGAATGAGTACGGCTTTGCTGTCGCGGAAAAGCGGGAGAGCCTGCAAAATGGCACCGCCGGTGTCCATCAGAAGCTGTCTCTCGTCGGAAATTTCGATGTCAATATCTTGAAGATTTTCTTTGACAAAGTCGATGATTTGTTCCCCGAAGTGATGAATATTTATGACGAAATGATTGAAACTTTGTTTTTGAAGATATTCAAGTGTTACTTGAAGTAAAGTTTTGTTGTTTATTGAAACTAAAGCTTTTGGTTTATTGGATGTAAGTTCCTTTAAACGAGTTCCGAGACCTGCTGCGAGGATGAAGGCCGTTCTTTTTTCATATTCCATAAGAGAATGTTTTATGCTGTACGGTATGCTCGATTTTGATGGCAATATGCGGATATTTTTCGTGAATAAGTTCGGCAAGTTTTTGTGCGAAATAGACAGAACGATGTTGTCCGCCCGTGCATCCGAATCCTATCGCGAGGTGCGTGAATCGTCTTTCGATGTAGTTATCAATGCTCTGACAGACGATGGCGGCGGCGTGTTTGAGAAAATCGTGTGTCTCGTCATATCTCTCAAGCCATTCTGAAACGTCGTAATCCAAGCCGGTTTTTGTTTTAAATTCGGGAAGACGGCCGGGGTTGGGGAGTGCACGGCAGTCGAAGACGAAGCCGCCGCCGTTGCCGCTTGTGTCGTTAGGCACGCCGCCGTTTCTGTATGAAAAACTGCAGATGTCAACGACCAAGTCGGTTCCCGCTTCCAATGGATAATCCGTTGATAACGTTTCCAATTGGGCTATCGTCGCCATCAGTTCCGGCAATGCGACCGGAATATTGCACCGCTTCACGAAATCGACAATCTCCTTTAACGCAAACGGAATGCTTTCGACAAAATGCTGTTTCTTCTCAATGAGACCACGGAAACCATACGCGCCGAGAACCTGCATCAACCTCAGTAAAATAACGGCATCAAAGTATTTGTCGAACTCTATCTCCGCCAAATCTAACCTTTCTGCAAGCTGTCTTTTGTAAAAATCGAGAAGTTCATTTCTTGTCGCCAATGTTAGCCGCGCCTTCGCCTGATAAAGCAGCGAAACTACGTCATATTGCAACGGCCCGCGCCGTCCGCCTTGATAATCAATAAAATATGGTTCGCCGCCGCGAATCATTATGTTTCTCGACTGAAAATCCCTGTACATGAAGAAATATGGTGCCGAAACAATGAATTTTGCAAGTTCGACAAAATCTTTTCTGAGCTTTTCTTCATTGAAAACGAGCGTTTTATGCGTCTTCAGAAAATAATATCTGAAATAATTCATGTCGTCAATGAGCGATCCGACACAAAAATCCGCCGCAGGATAAGCCTTTCCGTAATCGTCTAAAACGGCATCATGTCCGTCAATCTGAAACTCGACAAGCCTGCAAAGGACATTTTCGTAAAGACGTTTCGTCGCAGAACTTATCTCGCCAAACTGCTTCAAATCGTTTTGAACAATGGAAAACAGCGAGACGTCACCAAAATCACTCTGTATATAGAAAGTCTTGTCATCAGAAACGGCAAAAACTTCAGGCACTGGCAGCCCGGCCTTGTGAAAATCGTCCGTGAAAGTCACAAACGCATCGTTTTCGTCAACATTAGTACTGTAAGTCGCTATAAAAGAATCATTTTCTGTCGTGATTCTGAAATAAAGCCGTGACGAACCAGAGCCTGCAAGCGGCGTTATAGAGGCAATACTGCCGAGTTTTCCGCCGGAAAGTTCACCGAAACGCTTTTCTATTAAATCAATATCCATTTTTTTTCGATTTTTGCTGCAAAAATATAACTTTTTTCTTGTTTTAGAGGAAAATAAGTTTGGAACTATTAAATATTTCATAAATTTGCAACCTAATTATTTTTCAAATAGAAATGAACACTGTTGAACGCAAAAAAATCGTGAAGCTTATCCAGCCGAACGTGTTGCCCAATTCGATTAGAATTGTTGTCTCCGTTAAGGATGACGTAGAATTTGATTCAGAATCAGCCGTTGCTGAAGAAGAAACCGAAACGACTGTTTTCGACTTTTCAGGATACAATAAACTTCAGTTGGTCGAACTGTTGGAAGAGACTGTCCAAAATGACGATGTTGTGTCTATTAAGGCGAAAGTGTCTGCCATAAAGGTCGAATTTCTCAAACTGAACAAAGAAGATATAGACCGCGAACGTGACGAGTTTGTCGCCAAAGGTGGAAATCAACTTGAATATCAACATAATGACGACCCGCTCGAAATCCGCTTCAAAGCCGCGTTCAACATATTCAAGAAAAATAAGGCCAAATACAACGAAGAACTTGAGAGGCAGAAACTTGACAATCTTGAGACGAAGAAACAGATTCTTGAAGATTTGAAAGTCCTTATCGCTTCTGAGGAAACGCTTAAAAAAACTTACGACGAGTTCCGCGCCCTTCAGGAAAAATGGAATACTTCGGGACAGGTGCCTGCAACGGAAGCCACTAATATGTGGAGCAACTACCACTTCTATGTGGAACAGTTCTATAATAAGGTGAAAATCAACCGCGAACTCAGAGACCTCGACCTGAAGAAGAATCTTGAAGCGAAGATACAGCTCTGCGAGAAAATGGAAGAGCTTCTTCTCGCTCCTGCCGGCCTCAAGACATTCAAACTGATGCAGCAGTATCACGATGATTGGAAGGAAATCGGCCCGGTTCAACAGGACAAGAAAGATGAGATTTGGGAGCGCTTCAAAGCTGCCAGCGACAAGATTAACGCCATCCGTCGCGAACATTACGCCAAAATTGAAGAGGAACAAAATGCTAATTATGAGGCAAAACGCGCACTCTGCGAGAAAATGGAAGAACTCGTCGAGAATGCCGTTGAGACTTTGTCGGATTGGACGAAGAAGTCTGATGAGGTGAACGAACTGTTCAACACGTGGAAATCCATCGGCCCGGCTGTTAAGAAACTCAACGATGAGATTTGGACGCGCTTCAAAGGCTCAATGGACTCGTTCTTTGAGAAGAAAAAGGAATTTCTCGGCGGCTTGAAAGACCAGCAGACGGAAAACTACAACCGCAAGTTGGAACTCTGCATCGAAGCCGAAGCATTGGCCGTAAGCGAAGAGTGGAAGAAGGCTACTGATAAAATAAAGAAACTTCAGGAAGATTGGAAAGCTATCGGACCAGTTCCTAAACGTTATTCTGAAAAGATCTGGAAGCGTTTCCGCGCAGCCTGCGATACTTTCTTCAAAAATAAATCAGAACATTTCTCAGGCATAAAAGGACAGGAAAACGAAAACCTGAAACTCAAACAGGCAATCATTGAACGCGTGAAGTCTTTCGAACTGAAGGCTGAAAGAGCTGAAAATATGGAGGCAATAAAGGCTTTCCAAAGAGAATGGATGGCCATCGGACACGTCCCGATGAAGGTTAAAGACACCATTCAGGACGAGTTCAGAAAGCTTGTTGACGGCCTTTTCGACAAGATGAGGATAGCGAGAAACGAAATCTCCACCGAGGAGTTCCGCGATATGGTTCAGACGATGAAAGAGGCTCCGGACGCACGCGACAAAGTTAGAAGGGAAAAGATGAACCTTCAGGGACGCATCGACAAACTCGTCGCCGAGATAAACACTCTCGAAAATAATATCGGCTATTTCTCAAAGAGCAAACAGGCTGGACTTCTCGTCGCCGAATACGAAAAGAAAATCAACAACCTGAAGAACGATTTGAAGGTTCTTGAGGCGAAGATGAAGATGCTGAGAGACTAAACGCCGTCAGTTGTGACTTTTTAATGTTTAACACTATCGGTCACATATTCAGTCTGACTACGTTTGGTGAGTCGCACGGTGCCGCCGTCGGTGGTGTTATCGACGGTTGCCCGGCCGGACTTGATATTGATTTCGAATTTATTAAATCAGAACTACGACGCCGTTCATGCGGCGGGAAAGCCACCTCATCAAGAAAGGAATCTGATGAGGTGGAATTTCTTTCCGGCGTTGCCGATGGCGTGACATTGGGGACGCCTATAGCTTTCATGGTTAGAAATACAGATTGTAAATCAAGTGATTATGACACTTTGAAAAATATCTTCCGTCCTTCTCATGCCGATTATACTTATTTTGTGAAATATGGTGTCAGGGATTATCGCGGCGGCGGTCGCGCTTCGGGACGCATTTTGTTACCTTGCGTAGTGGCCGGTGCGATAGCGAAACAGATACTCGCGTTGTCGGGCGTCTCCGTTTCAACAAATGTGACGAGGATAGGGGAACGGTGCAGTCAGTGTTTTTCGCTAAGCGAAATCGAAGAAATACTGCTTGATGTCGGAGCCGCCGGCGACACTGTCGGCGCGGAAGTGTCGGGTGTGATACATAATGTGCCGCAGGGAATAGGGGAGCCTGTGTTTCACAAGTTTCAGGCGGAGCTCGCATCGGCGATGTTTTCCATCAACGCAGTAAAGGGTTTTGAATATGGTGAAGGCTTCCGCGCCGCGTCTATGAGAGGCACGGAATGTAATGACGTCTTCATATCCAATGGCGACGGCGGTATTGACATAGCCACAAACCATTCGGGCGGCATTCAGGGCGGCATCACAAACGGGAAAGATGTCACGTTCAAGGTGGCGTTCAAACCGATTCCGTCCGTTATGACAGAACAAGACACCGTCAACACATCAGGTGAAAGCGTCAAAATAAAAATCGGCGGTCGTCACGACATCTGCGTTGTGCCACGCGTCCTGCCAATTGTAGAAGCCATGGCCGCCATGGTCACTTTGGATTTCATCATGCTGAAAAGGACTAACAGGATTGTATAAAAGTTAGGCTTTCAGAGTTGTAAACTTGTTTTTCAAAATATTTTATCAGTCATAGAGTTCGATAAACTCGTATGTGTTGCCCATGGCGTCAAGGAATCTGATGAAATCTTCTTTTTTTATGATGCATGTCGCCGTGTTGTCGTTCGGATGAAAACTCAACTTCTCGGCGTTTTGCAGGTTTTTATCGATAAATAGATGAACGTGGTGTTCCGCGTCGTTTATGATGCCGAACGGGGAGACGCTTCCTGGCTTTAGCCCGAGATACTTGTCCATCCTCGCCTCCGATGCAAAACTCAGTTTTCCCTGTTTCAGTCTGTGTTCCAATTCATGAATCGACAACTGGTGCATGCACTCGAAAATCACCAAATAATGCCTGTCGCCTTTGTGATTTCTGAAGAAAAGGTTCTTGCAATGCGTCGAATCGAAATCCTTCCAATATTTTATGGCATCTTCTATCGTAGGAATAGGCGGGTGAAAATGTATCTCGAAAGAAATTCCTAACTCGTTGAGCTTGTCAATTACCTTTTTTTGACGTTCTGATAATTCGTGATTGTCCATAAAATATTGTTTTTCAATAATCATCAATCTGAAACGTCCTGCGACTTGTCAGTACTGTCCCACATTTCATTTTCTGTAGAATCAATATCATCTTTCTTTACGCCTATGTAGAGTAAAAATCCAAACAGTTTCCTCATCGGCTTTATCTTTTCCATAATCGGAATTGATACACAGGTGAATACGATTGAAAATAAGATGACGGAAAAAACTATGTCTTTGACTTCCTCTGCACCGGGAATGGGCTTTGTGATCAATATTGTGGCCAACATTGCGGCGGCAAGTCCCTTCGGTATCTGCGTTGATATGTGTATGGCGTCAAGTTCTGGAATTATTTTATTCTTACGTATTATGCTGATTTTGACTGAAATAAATCTCAACATCAAAAGTAATACTGTAATGCACAGACCGATAATAATTGATTCTAAATTCGTTATCTTAATTGAAGCACCGATTAAGACGAAAACAAAGGTTCTCAACAAGAAGGCAACTTCGCTGAAAAGCATTTTCTCGTTACTGTTGAGCGTCTCAGGTTGTTTCTTGAAGAATCTGTTGAAAGTGTGACTTTTGTAAATATGGTCGATATTGGCGAGCGTTATGCCGAATGTGAGCGCGGCTATTTCACCGCTGAACCCCAAAAGTGTGTTGATTCCGTAAACGATGAAGACAAGTGCCGGAGTGGTGAATGTCGAGTTTTTGATATTTCTTACTTTTGCAAGAGAGCTGGCCCAAAGCAGAGCTGTCACGAAACTTATTATGGCCGAAAGTGTGAACGATGACACAATATGTCCGATCGTCTCCCATAACGGGAACTCGTTTTCAAGACCGGCTTTCGGCGTCCCTTCGGTGAAGGCATCGAATATCGCGAGAGAGATAATGAAACTGACGACTGTCGCGAAAGATGCTTCTAAAATCAATGTCGCGCGGCTTCTGTCCGCCAAATCAAGTTGTTTAGTGAGTGGTATAGTGATTGCCGTGGATGAACTTCCGAGGGCAGCCCCGACGAAAAACGACAACATCAGCTTGAAGCCAAATACGAAATGCATCACTAATCCGACACCGAACATCGTCATAATAAAACTCGTCAATGTGAGGGTCGTCATCTCTTTGAGACAGCTGCGGATGTTTTCGACAGTGAGTTCCGAACCACCTTCAAATAGTATGATAACCAATGTGAATGTCGTGAAAAACGAACTAAATTCATGCATCTCGTCGGTGTCAATGATGTGGAAGACGGGACCGAGACATAGGCCGATAATCAACAGCAGAAGAAGATCGGGAACGCGAACCTTCTTGAAAATCTCGGCAAAGGCGTGTGCTATAAACACAAGCAACCCCACAGACATCATTGTCAAAGCCGTCTCACTCATTCTTTTTCATTTGATTGTAATCGGTTGCAAATTTAGTGATTTTTTAGTAATTTTGCACGCTTGTATTCGCATAAAAGCTATTGCGATTTATTGATACACACGTATAATTATCAACTGCACAAGTGAGGAAGATTCTGGCTATATTGCTTCTTTTTTTATGTACGGCTCCGCTTAGGGCTGCCTACATCTTAATTCCGATGGATGAAGCGCAGACCAACCATCTCAAGGCTTACGGCGTCGCATACTGGGTTCTCGAACATGATGTGGAGATAAGCTGGCTCCTCAACTACCGCGGCGGAAGCTACCTGATTCCGCATCACAGCTCTTTTGAACGTGAATGTAAGGTCAGAAACGTGTCGTATCAGGTTGTCGCCGATGTCCAGGCTGATGCCATTTTGAAAGAAATCGCAGATCCGTCGGCCAATATGGACGAAATGAAGCTTCAGAAAGTGCCTCGCTTAGCCGTCTATGCCCCGAAAAACAACCTGCCGTGGGATGATGCCGTCACCCTCGTCCTCACTTACGCCGAAATTCCTTACGATGTTATTTATGATGACGAAGTTCTTGAAGGTGTTCTGCCGTCATACGACTGGCTGCACATGCACCACGAGGATTTTACCGGACAGTTTGGTAAGTTCTGGGCGCGTTACCGCAATTACCCTTGGTATCAGGAAGATGTGCGTCAGCAACAGGAATGCGCTGAAAGACATGGATTTAGCAAGGTCTCGCAGCTAAAACTCGCGGTGGTGAAGAAGATTCGCGAGTTCGTCGCAGGCGGAGGTTATCTCTTTGCCATGTGTTCAGCACCGGATAGCTTCGATATTGCTTTGGCTGCCGACGGTCTCGATATTTGCGACTTTATGTTCGACGGCGACCCGATTGGACCAAACGACACCAAACGTCTGAATTACGACAACTGTTTCGCCTTTACCGGTTTCTCCGTTTCAACAAATCCGCAGGAATACGAAGTGTCGGACATCGACGTGACTGCACATCGTCCGCAGAGTGTCAACAAAAGCAACGACTTTTTCCTTCTTTTTGATTTTTCTGCAAAATGGGACCCCGTTCCGACAATGCTCACGCAAAGCCACGAAAGGCTTATAAAAGGCTTTATGGGACAAACGACAGCTTTCGACAAACGCTTCGTCAAACCGACGGTGGTTGTGCTCGGAGATAATGAGGCGATGGGGGAGGATAGGTATATACACGGCAATTTCGGAAACGGTTTCTGGACTTTTCTCGGCGGACACGACCCGGAAGACTATCAGCATATCGTAGGAGATCCACCGACAGAACTCGACGCACATCATGATTCTGCTGGATATAGATTGATTCTCAATAATGTTCTTTTTCCTGCGGCCAAGAAAAAACAGCAGAAGACCTAAACAGATAATCTGCAAATTATTTTTCGTGACAAAGACAATTTTAATGTTTGTTTTGAGTTTCTCAGCAAAGATATATAGCGTATGAAAAAGTTAGTGATTGCGATATTTTCGGTTTTGATGTCGGTTTTGTCATCGGCATCATACGCTCAGGAAGACAGGCCTTACATTCGTCAAATGATAGGCGAATATGGTGAATGTCAGAATGTTGCCATAACGGAGACGCAGGGTAATGTGATGCTTTCAGGCAGAAACGGCTGGGCCGCGAGCGGTTGTCCTCAACAGTTGGTGACTGTTTTGCAGAAGCTGCATGATGGAAATAGAAATATCAAGGATGTGCAACTTGCAGAAAACGGACAATGGTTAGTGCTTTACGATAACAACGGCATGGAATGGAGCAGCATTCCTCAGAGTTTGGAACATAAGGTTCGCGAATTTAATGCCAATCGCGAAGTAATAACGTCGGTGACATTTAATGCCGGCGGCGACTGGATCGTCGTCACGACCGATCATTACAGCGCGTCGGAACAGTGGATTCTTGAATGGCTTCAGGAAGGAAACAGAAAATACGGCAAACTTTGGACTGCATGTGTCACGCATAAGGCCATCGCCGCAGTTTATGAAGAAGGATTCAGATATTACGGCGAAGTCCCGGCATCGCTGAAAGACGCACTCGCAACAACGCACCTCGACGTATATAGGCTCAAAATTGCTGGCAATTCATGGTTTTTTGCCGATGAAATGGGACGTTACCAATATCTTTTCGGAAATAGTGTCGGAACAAATGTTTCGTCTGAATATTCGTGGAATTGGTCTGATTTTCAAGACGGAAACTACAACGAATATGGCGACTACGATGAAGGATACGGTTATGGTTACGGCGATGATTTTGAGATGTCGGGTTCCGGAACATGTTTCGCTTTGTCAAGTGACGGATATTTGGCTACGTGCAACCACGTCGTTGATGGTGCCAGACGTATTCAGATTAGAGGCGTGAACGGCGATTTTAATACGGCTTATAAGGCAAAAGTCGTGGCTTACGACGCAAAAAACGATGTCGCTATTGTGAAAATTGACGACGCTCGTTTCAAATCGCTCGGCGAAATACCGTATTCAGTCAATCTGAATGCTGCCGAAATAGGTGAAAGCGTGTTCGTGCTCGGTTATCCGCTGCGTGCCGTGATGGGCGACGAAATAAAATTGACAAACGGAGTCGTTAGTGCGACAACGGGATTCCAAGGCGATCCGACGACATATCAGATTTCGGCGACGGTTCAGGCTGGCAACAGCGGCGGCCCGTTGTTCGACGAAGACGGAAATGTTATCGGTATCGTCAGTTCCAGGCTGACTTCTTACGAAAGCGCATCGTATGCCGTTAAAACGAAATATCTTTCACAGTTGATGAAAAACAGAAACGTCTTGGAAAATCTTCCTTCTGACAATCTTATCAAAGGCAAGAAACTCAATGAGCAGGTCCGTGCCGTCAAGAAGTTCGTTTATATCATCGAGACTGAAAACTGATTCAATTAGATTCTTATAAGTCTGTACGAAAAAGATAAAAAACTGACAATTTATTGGTCAGAAATGTGATTTGTAGATTTTTGCCCTATTTCAAAATAATATACATTATGTTAAATAGGGTGTTTGAAGACGCCTTCTTATCCCATATCATTCCCTTCTCGTTTATAGTTCGTTTTTGACAAAACAATTAATTTTCGACGTATAGGTCAATTTGCAGGATTTTTAGTCTGTGTATGTCGCTATAGGTC
>JAKSNC010000031.1 GCA_024400195.1 Bacteroidales bacterium | reverse complement strand
CGAAATGACATACAATATAATTATCATTGTAAGAAATCAAAACAGCTTCTAAAGCCATAAGACAAGTTGAGCTGCGGCATGCCGCAGCTCAACTAATTATTTTGCTAACCGAAAAGCTTTATTTCTTCGCCTTAAACTTCTCGAGGATAGCTTTTGCGGCGCGTTTGCCGGCTCCCATCGCGAGGATAACCGTTGAAGCTCCGCTTACGGCATCACCGCCGGCATAGACATTCTCACGCGTCGTAGCACCAGTGGCTTCATCTGCGATAATACATTCTCGTCTGTCGGCTTCAAGACCGGGCGTAGTGCGGAACACAAGAGGATTTGACGACGTTCCGAGTGCCATGATGACCATATCGACATCAAGGACGAAATCGGAGCCCTTTTCCTCGACAGGGCTTCTTCTTCCCGAGGCATCAGGTTCGCCGAGAACCATTTTTACACATTTCATACCATTCACCCAGCCGTTATCATCACCGAGAATCTCGACGGGATTGGTCAGCATGTTGAAGACGATACCCTCTTCTTCAGCATGGTGCACTTCTTCAGCGCGCGCCGGCAGCTCGTTCATCGAGCGGCGGTAAACTATGTTTACCTTTGCGCCAAGGCGCAATGCGGTGCGCGCTGCATCCATCGCCACATTACCGCCTCCAACGACGGCCACCCTCTTACCGACAAAATTAGGCGTCTCATATCCTTCTTTATATGATTTAAGGAGATTATTACGCGTCAAGAACTCATTGGCCGAAACGACTCCGCAGAAATTCTCCCCCGGAATACCCATAAACTTAGGCAGTCCTGCCCCACTTCCGACGAAAACGGCCTCAAATCCCTCTTCAAAGAGTTCGTCAATGGAAACCGTGCGACCTATAATGACGTCTTTTTCAAATTTAACGCCGAGACGCTCGACATTTCTTATCTCCTCATCTACGACTGTCTCTTTAGGAAGACGGAACGCTGGTATTCCGTACGTCAAGACGCCGCCGAGACGGTGCAAAGCTTCAAAAACAGTAACTTCGCAACCATTTGCAGCAAGTTCTTTAGCACAAGTCAGTCCTGAGGGACCACTGCCAATAACGGCGACTTTATGTCCGTTGGGTTCAGAAACAGCAGCCGTACGAATATTATTTTCGCGCATATAGTCACCGACGAAACGCTCAATCTTACCTATCGCTATAGGTTCAAACTTGCGTCCCATGACACAACTTCCCTCGCACTGTGTCTCCTGCGGGCAGACGCGACCGCACACCGACGGCAGAGCTGTATCTTGACCAAGGATCTCTGCCGCGCCTTTGAAATCGCCTTCAGCCACATGATGAATAAAATCGGGAATCCTGATATTGACCGGACAGCCCTGCACACATTGCGGATTCTTGCAATTGAGACAACGCTGAGCCTCAACAACGACCTCTTCGGCATTATATCCGTAGCAGACTTCATCAAAGTTCTTCGCCCTTTCTGCCGGAGCCTGCTCGCGAATCGGGACACGTTTCTTATTGTCACGGCGTTCTTCGGCGATACCTCCGATGTGACATTTGTGACCTTCGGCCTTTTCTTCCCTTTCAAGTTCCTTAAAACCTTTGATATTGTTATACATAGCCTGACGTTTCATTGCAATGTCGAAATCAACAAGTGCGCCGTCAAATTCAGGACCGTCAACACAGACGAAACGAGTGTGTCCGGCAACGCTCACACGACACGCGCCACACATTCCAGTGCCGTCAACCATGAGCGAATTAAGGCTTATAGTACAATGTATTCCGAGTTTCTGAGCAAGCAAGGTGACAAACTTCATCATTATCATCGGACCTATCGCAACAATCTCGTCATAATGATTTCCGTCCTTCACAAGACGCTGAAGCATATCGGTCACAAGGCCTTTATATTCTGATGTTCCGTCATCAGTCGTCACAAAAAGATTCGACATCGAAGCCAATTCCTTTTCATAAATCAACATGCTGTGCGTCTTTGCGCCGATAATGACATCTGCCTTCGCACCATGTTCATAAAGATATTTCACCTGAGGGTAAATAGGTGCGATTCCGACGCCTCCGCCAATAAAGACGTACTTCCTCTGGCGGAGATAATCATCTTTGTAATGCACAAATTCGGACGGTTTTCCAAGCGGACCGACAACATCGGCAAGACACTCTCCCACTTCAAGACGAGACATATCTGTCGTTGTTTTTCCAATAACCTTAAAAACTATTACGACAGTCCCCTTGCCCTCATCAAAATCACTGATTGTCAAAGGTATTCTTTCACCTTTTTCATCAATTCGGACGATAAGGAACTGTCCAGGCAAAGCCGATTTTGCGATACGCGGAGCCATCACCTCCATCAAAACAGTATCGCCGGCAAGCATTTCTTTTCTAATTATTTCAAACATCATCAAAGATTTAAATAAATTTCTAAAACAAAATCACTTTTTCTTCTTCCAAATTTTTCTTCTGAAAATGAAGAGATTCAGTACTATAAATATAGCCAACAATATCACGAAAGTGATAATTGTATTCGTGAAACTCAATGGTGCGAAGCCCATCAAAAGCAGAATTGGGAAGCCAAAAAGTATTGCAGGAAAATTTTGAAGGACGAGGTTGTTAGCCGCCGGAGTTTCAAACTTGGGGTCTATCTCGCGAAGAAGAATCATTCCGTTGGAAGCCGTTCCGGTAAGCATTCCGAACATACTCAGAAAGCCTTCGTTTTCATAGCCTTTGAAGAGATATCGCGATGCAGCACGAAGATATAGGAATGTTGCGAGCGCACCGAAAACGCAAACGAGTACAAACGGCACAATGAACCCACCAAAATCCTTAAAATTGATAGCCGCCGTTCCTGCAACGATCATTACATCAAAGAAAAATCCGCTTATTCTATTCAGAAGATAATTATTAACATATTCTTTTTCAAGAATTTTTGCACGTTTGAATCTATTCATAATCCATTTGACGAAGATACCGAAGAGCGTTCCGGTAAGAAAGTTGAAGCCCCACAGCAGAGGTTTGAGTGTCTTCGTGCCGAAATCGCCCAAATCAAGTTCCTGAACAAATTCCGTAAAGAGATAGACGAGTAAATAAACAAGCAGCACCAAGCACATCTGAACGGACAATTTGTCAATCGAATCGGAATCGGGAATTTCGTTCGGCTCGACGTAATCTGTCAGTTTAGTATTATGTCTCTCGTCAAGCTGCTGCTGTTTCACGATACCCTTCCTTTTCAGGTGCGACAGATAAATAACTCCGATGATGCTTCCGGCGATGAATCCCGTTGCCGCGATGGAAAGGCCGAAGTCGGCACCAGCGAAATCGATATTTTGTTCTGCCGCATGCCCGCTAAAAATCACGCCGAAGTTAAGAGCCTGCCCCGGTCCTTGACCGAATCCCATCGGGAGAAGCATTCCTGAAGGATAGAATATCAACTTAAAAAAATAAAAAAGCGGTATTGTAACGAGAAGTCCCACAATACCCTGAATAACGTATGTATTTGCTGTCACTGCACCAGTCTCGATGACAGTCATGGACGAAGACTTAGACTGTATCCTATTGTTTTTCAATGCAAGAGCTACGAAGCCAAGACCAAGAGCGTGGTATGTGACCATTTCCATCGACACCTTATCGACGATGTCATAAGCGAATAAGCCTTTCAAGATAAGTATCGCGATGCCGCCGAGAAGTGCTGACGGCACCAGACTTTTCTTTAAATACGGTATTTTGTGACGGAGGATATTGCCGACAAGCAGAGCCGTCCCGATAACGCAAAACTGAAGTACAGTGTTCCAAACATTATTGTCTGCAAAGGAAGTCACCTGTGTATCAAGAATCACCATAATACGCCTATATAATTATGCAAATTTAATGAAATAGTTGTTTGAGGGAAAATAAAAAGAGATAAGATTTTGTTGGATTTTTTCGCAAACGATGTTTTAAGACACGACAACCTTTTTTTATCTTTTTCATCAATATAAGTATAACGATAATCTATGTATTTTGTACGGCAAAGCGAAGTAATTTTGCAGAAGTAATTTTAAACAATAAAAGATTATGAGAAGTATTACAACAATCGACCTGCAGTATGCACACAGGTTCTACCGCTTCGAAGGCGAAGCACAGTATCTTCACGGACACACGGGTGTCCTGACGATTGAAGTCGAAGACTCGGTGAGTATCAATCCCGGCGTCAACATGGTATTTCCGTGCAACGAAATCCACAAGACGGCGTGGGACGTACTCCAGAACTTTGATCACGCACTCATACTCAGGGAAGACGACCCTCTCCTACCCGCCATTCTCAGTGTTTACGAGAAACAGGGAATCAAGGACGGTCATCCCCGTAACACGATGAAGGGCAAGTCTTTCAAGACGGAACTCGCGACGGCCTATCCCGACTGCCGCTTAGTGGTGACGAAGGAGACTATGACCGTTGAAGGTATGATCAAAATCGTTTACGACCTGCTCAAAGACAAACTCAACATTGCGAAACTAACATTCAAAAGCGGTGCGAACACGGCGAGTCAGGAGTACGAAGTCGTCAAGACTATTGACCGATGCCCACTCTGCGGTATCGCCCTCGACGAGGAAGGAAGATGTCAGAAATGCGGTTATAGGAAGAAATAACAGCGTACATTGACAAAAAAAATCGGGCGGTTCAACAAAGTTGAACCGCCCGATTTTTTTGTTCCTTTCATTTTTCTTGCGAAAACATGCCGAAAAGGAACAGAATTATTGACCCGATTTTGACCCGGCAAGTTTTCAATAATGCTGTAATTTATTGATTATTAAAAACTTACGAAGCCTTAGCGGAGAGAAAGGGATTCGAACCCTTGGAACGCGAAAGCGTTCAACGGTTTTCGAGACCGCCCCATTCGACCACTCTGGCATCTCTCCGTACTTTACACCTCCGAAATCAAAGAACAAAAGCGACATTTCGTCGCTTTAAGCCCGCGGAGAAAGAGGGATTCGAACCCCCGAAACATTTCTGTTTAACGGTTTTCAAGACCGCCGCGATCGACCACTCTGCCATTTCTCCGCTGCAAAATTACGATTTTTTCCTTTACAAACACTACTCGTCGTAAAAAAAATTTCGACATCAAAAAAAGTACTGTCACCAAAGGATAGTTCTACAAAAACAAAATTTATTTATAGATTGGTTTTCAATAAGTTACTGCATTAATGTCAGTTTCAATGCCTGTATAAAAACTGACCGGCAAACACAAGGATACGAAAAAAGATAAAACATCAGAAACATTTGAGCGAAATAACGATAATTAAAAATCAGAATTTATAGAACTTACATGAATAAAAACAGGCGTTTTTTCGTTATCTTTGCAGAAAAATCAACATCTATGAAGAAATCACTTTTTCTTGCATTCGCTATTTTTATGACGGCTTTCACCGCCTCGGCAAAAAAAGACCTTAACGCATACATATCATATTCTGTTTTCATGGCCAAAGACGGCGGAAACAGCGGGCAACCATACATTGAGACCTACATCACATTCGACAGGTCGTCCCTGACATACATCAAGACCGATGACGGCAAATTTGAAGCGGACATCAACATAACAGTGCTTTTCAAACAGGGCGAAGTCATACAGAACTACGGCAAATATGCTGTCCGGAGCCCGAAGGTCAACGATACAACGGCCATAAGCGGCTTCTTCATGGACGCACAGCGTTATTTCCTGCCCAACGGCGACTATACGCTTTCAATATCAATGAGCGATAACAACAACAGAAGCGAGTCTCCCATAGAAATCGCACAAGACATCGTCATCGACATGCCTGACAATCTGTGTTTTTCCAATATCCTCGCCATAGAAAGCTTCACTAAGTCAGAAAGCACTTCCGTCCTCAACAAAAACGGTTACGAACTCGTCCCGATGCTCATGCCATATTATCCGGAGAAACTCAACAAACTCACATTCTACACAGAAATCTACAATTCTGACGTAATGCTGGGAGCTGACGAAAAATATATTCTCAACACATATATTGTATCTGCAGAAAACAACGTAAAACTGAACAACTTCTTCTTTAGCAAGAGAATGACGACTAAAAATGCCGAAGCCGTCATCAACACTTTCGACATTACCGGTCTTCCATCCGGCAACTACTACCTCATCCTCGAAGCCAAAAACAGGAATAACGAGACCATCGGACTTAACAGGATGTTCTTCCAACGCAGCAACCCCAACTACCATATCGACGAAGAAGAATTCAACAAGATAGAACTCGCGAATGTCTTCACCGGCAAAATCGACGACATCGACACCATCAAGGAATACGTGCGCTGCCTCAACCCGATATCTTCGGAAGTAGAACGCGAATATGCTGCGGCAATCGCAGCCAAGGGCGACAAAGACGCCATGCAGCGCTTTTTCTACAGTTTCTGGGCAAGCCGCAACTCTGTCGACCCCGAATCGGCTTGGCAGAAGTACTATAAACAA
The DNA here is from genome assembly GCA_024400195.1 of Bacteroidales bacterium. Lineage (GTDB taxonomy): Bacteria > Bacteroidota > Bacteroidia > Bacteroidales > F082 > Limimorpha. The sequence continues at coordinate 18,830 of JAKSNC010000031.1, read as the reverse complement.
GTCAAAGCCGTGAACAACTCCTACAAGACGCCTTCTGCCAAAGGTTACGAGACAGACAGAGGTCATATATACCTCAAATACGGAACACCTGACAGAATCGTTCAAAGTTACAGCGAACCCGGTGCCTATCCTTACGAAATATGGCACTATTACGTACTCTCAAACGGACAACGCAACAAGAAGTTCGTCTTTATGACACGCGACATCGCCACCAACGACTTCCAACTGATTCATTCAGATGCTGTCGGCGAACTCAACAACTTCCGTTGGCAGACCGAAATATATTTCCGTACCTACGGAACATATAACGACTACGGCACCGACGGCACCGCCGACTCCGACAAATCATACGGTGACCACGCCGGAGACTACTACAACAACCCGAGATAATGTCGAAAACAGCCGTCGTCATATTAAACTACAACGGGAAGTCTTTCCTTGAGAGATTTCTTCCAAACGTCATCAAAAACAGCCAAGACGATGCCGAAATCATCGTTGCCGACAACGCCTCAACAGATGACTCCGTTTCCTTTATGGAGGAACACTTTCCCGACATCAGGCTGATAAAGAACGGCATAAACGGCGGATTCGCGACTGGATATAACATGGCTCTCGCCCAAGTCGAAGCTGATTACTACGTGCTTCTCAACTCCGACATAGAAGTCACAGAAAACTGGATTAAGCCTATCGTCTCCCTGATGGAATCCGACAAAGACATCGCTGCATGCCAACCCAAGATTTTATCTTTCTACGATAGAGAAAAGTTCGAATACGCAGGTGCGGCGGGCGGTTTCATCGACAAATACGGTTATCCTTTCTGCCGCGGGCGCATCTTCCAAAACCTCGAAAAAGACGAAGGTCAATTCGATGACGTGACGGAATGCTTTTGGGCAACCGGTGCCTGTATGTTCGTGAGAGCAAGTGTTTACAGAGAACTCGGCGGACTTGATGACAGTTTTTTTGCGCACATGGAGGAAATCGACTTCTGCTGGAGGGCTAAAAACGATGGATTTAAGATAATGTGCTGCCCGAAATCGACTGTTTATCACATCGGCGGCGGAACTCTTCCGAAAAACTCCCCTATGAAAACCTACCTCAACTTCAGAAACAACCTTTCACTCCTTATTAAGAACCTGCCAGACCATATAGCTTTCATAACTATAACGTATCGAATATTTTTAGACTGGATTGCCGCATTCAAATTCCTCTGCGACGGCTGCTTCCGCGACTTCTTCGCCGTTGGGCACGCCCATCTCAGCTTCTACAAACGACTTCCTAAACTTATTCGGACAAGACATAAAAACACGCACAGACACGTCTCCAAAGTATATCTTCAAAACATCGTCTTCAAGCATTTTCTCGAGAGAAAAAAGAAATTCAGTCAACTTGACGACTGTGATTTTTCAAAATAAAAGCTAATTTTTACATTCCGAGAAGCATATCCAAAGCGTCTTCGTATCCGCACATCCCTCTCCCCACTATCGAAGCAACACAGGCTTCTGCTGTGAACGAATGACGACGGAACTCTTCACGCTCATAAATGTTCGAAAGATGAACCTCAACAACGGGCGTCTTCACCGACCTTATCGCATCAGCCAAAGCTATGGAAGTGTGGGCATAAGCACCGGGATTAAAGATAATTCCATCATAAACACCGTCCGATTCCTGTATAACATCTATCAAGATTCCTTCGTGATTGGACTGTCTGTAATCAATCTCGACACCAGAATACTTCTGGCGCACCTCGTCAATGAACTCGCCAAACGATTTTGTGCCGTAAATTTCAGGCTCTCGGCGGCCGATGAGATTCAGATTCGGCCCGTTGAGAATAAGTATCTTCATCTTACTTGACAATTTCGCCATAGCAATCAAAATAATCGGCCTTGATGATTTTGACATTCACGAAAGTTCCAACCGATATTTCCTCATCAAAAGGAATGAGGATTTCGTCATCAACTTCCGGAGAATCATACTGCGAACGAGCTACAAAATAATCACCTTCGAGCCTGTCTATCAGCACCTTTTCTATTCTACCAATTCTCTTTTCATTGATTTCCAAAGAAATTTCCTGCTGAATACTCATCAATTTGTCAACTCTGAATTGCTTGACTTCATCAGGGACGTCGTCCTTCATTTTATATGCCGGCGTTCCTACTTCAGGCGAATAGGCGAAGACTCCGGCGCGTTCAAAACGCATCTCCCTGACAAAATCGCAGAGTTCTTCAAACTGCTGCTCCGTCTCACCCGGAAAACCGACGATGAAAGTCGTTCTAAAAGCTATATCCGGCACTCTTTTTCTTGCATTTTCTACAAAACCAATAGTCGTCTCCCTGTCAACGCCCCTCCGCATCGCCTTGAGAATCGGTGTGCTTATATGCTGAAGCGGAAGGTCGATGTAATGACACATCTTAGGATTCTCGCGCATCACCTCGAAGAGTTCGTCAGGGAATCCGAGCGGATAAGCATAATGCAGCCTAATCCATTCAAAACCAGATATTTCACTCAGTTTTTCAACCAACTCTACTATATGCGGCTTCCCGTCAATGTCGACGCCGTAATAAGTCAGGTCTTGTGCTATGAGAATCAGTTCTTTAACGCCTTTTTTAGCAAGAAGTCCCGCTTCTTCGAGAAGATTTTTCATCGGGACTGATTTGTGCGGACCTCTTATAAGTGGTATGGCGCAAAATGCACAACGACGGTTACAGCCTTCCGAAATCTTCAGATATGCATAATGTTTCGGAGTTGAAAGCATTCTGCCGCAAGTATAAGTATTTTCGATCTTCTCATCAAGAATGACGGATGCTATCTCCTGCACGGGTTCTACACCGAAAAACGCATCGACTTCATGAATCTCGGCGGTCAAATCCTTACGAAAGCGTTGTGAAAGACATCCCATAACGTAAAGTTTAGAGATTTCTCCGCCTTTGCGTTGTTCGGCATATTCGAGAATTGTATTGACGGACTCTTCCTGCGCATCTCCGATAAAGCCGCACGTATTAACAATTACAATGTCAGCACGTTTTTCAGAATCATGCCGCACGATATATTTTTTCTTCAAGAGAGCCGCGAGATGCTCCGAATCGACTTTGTTCTTCGAGCATCCGAGTGTGACTATGTTTAGGATTGGCTTTGTTGTCATTTATTCGCCTTTATTGAACAGACTCTCAACAAAATCGGTGCGGTTGAAAATCTGAAGATGATCCATTCCCTCGCCGACGCCTATGTATTTTACCGGTATCTTGAACTGGTCTGATATTCCGATGACGACGCCACCTTTTGCCGTTCCGTCGAGTTTGGTCAGCGCGAGGGCCGTAACCTGAGTTGCGGCGGTAAACTGCTTTGCCTGCTCGATAGCGTTTTGTCCGGTTGAGGCATCAAGGACGAGAAGCACCTCATCGGGGGCACCTGCAACGACTTTGTTGCACGAATTCTTTATCTTCGTAAGTTCGTTCATGAGGCCGATTTTGTTATGAAGACGACCTGCCGTATCAATGATGACCACGTCGGCATCCTGCGCCACTGCCGATTTTACGGTATCGAAAGCCACTGAAGCGGGGTCGGCGCCCATTCCCTGCGTAACCATCGGGACACCGACACGCTCGGCCCATATTCCGAGTTGTTCGACGGCGGCTGCGCGGAAGGTGTCGGAAGCTCCGAGGACGACTTTTTTGCCGGCCTTCTTAAAGTTATAGGCGAGTTTTCCTATCGTGGTGGTCTTCCCCACTCCGTTAACGCCGACGACCATTATGACGTAAGGTTTCCTGTCAGACGGAATATCAAAGTCGCTGCCATCACCGGAATTATTTTCCTGAAGCAGCGAAGCGATTTCCTCTTTGAGAATCACATCTAATTCCGAGGCTCCGAGATATTTGTCGCGGGCAACGCGCTTTTCTATTCTATCAATGATTTTCACTGTCGTTTCGGTTCCTACGTCGGATGTTATGAGTATTTCCTCAAGGTCATCGAGGACTTCGTCATCTACTTTGGATTTGCCGATGACGGCTTTAGATATACGTTCAAGCCATGACGAGCGTGTTTTTTTAAGTCCCTCGTCAAGTTCCTGTTTTTGTTCTTTACGTTTTCCAAAAAATGAAAAGAGTCCCATCTGTTTGAGTTTTTATCAGTTAAAAGTATTATGTCACAATCTGAAAAACGGCTACTTGCGTTAGAATCATCAGTTTCAGCGGCAACATTCTCGTATAAACACGAAAAGCTTTCCTGCATATACAGGAAAGCCGTATTTAATCAGAGCAAATCCTTAATTTTTTGAAATAAATTCCTGTACTTTGTCGTAAGGAACAACTGTTTCGTCAAAATAGTAAGCTCCTGTCTTTTCAGACTTCTTCATTCTGAAGACTTTTGAATAACCAATACCCGATGTGTGAAGGGTTGCAACAACTTTCTTTGCCATATCTCAATTTATTTTATTTCCTTGTGAAGTGTCATTTTCTTAAGGATTGGGTTATATTTCATAAGTTCCAATCTCTCAGGAGTATTTTTCTTGTTCTTCGTAGTCACATAGCGTGATGTTCCGGGAACGCCGGTTGCCTTCTGTTCGGTACACTCCAGAATAACTTGGACGCGTGCATCTTTTTGCTTCTTTGCCATTTTGTTTTCCTTTCAAAATTAGGGTGCAAAGTTACTAACTTTTTTTTATAAAAGCAATAGCTTTGAGAATTTTATTTTTTATCTATTATTTTGTTTACAACATCAAGTATTTCGGCCTCTCTGCGAAGGGCTTTTGCCTGTATTTCGGCTCCAAGCGCAACCATTTTGTCGGCAAAATCGCGATCTTTGATTCCGGCGGCGTTTATCTTGACGTTAAGATACGCGCCCATGACGGCTGAACGGCAGCACAACGCACCGACGCCGGCGTCCGAAACAGAAGCCGGATTTCCGTCTTTTGCCATAGCTTCGACAACGTCAAATGCATCGTATGCGACATTCATCACTTTGAACGGCACCTCGATAGCATATTTCGACGCGTTCTCGATAGCTTCCGCACGCGCGGCCTTCTCCTCATCAGTCTTTTTGGGCATTCCGAATGCGGACATAATCTTGTTGAAGGCATTCGTATCTTCATCAACGAGATCGAGAAGAGTGTCTTTCAAAACCTGACCTTTTTCAGCCCACTGCGAGAAGAACTCCCATCTGTCGTCCCAACCAGCCTTATGCGATGCGAGATTGGCGACCATTGTGCCGAGGGAGGCTCCGAGGCAGCCCATATAAGCCGAAATAGAACCGCCGCCGGGGGCCGGACTCTCCGAAGCCGTCTCCGCCGCGAAACCAGCACAAGTCATGCTGACAAGACGTTTATTACTATTGTCCTCTATAAGGTATTCTATAACTTTCTCTTTGGCATTGAACGGTTTAAGGTCGTCAAGACCCATCGATTTGACGGCTATCTTGATAATCTCGTCCTCGCTGACGCCCAACGAACGCTGTTGTTTTGCAAGATAATAACGGCCTGCCTCGATGAGCACCTTTTTAGGTATGAGGCCGACTATTTCGCAACCGGTAACCCTGATGCCGCGCGCAGCTGCCTTCTCACAAACCTCCTCGAAGCACACATGAACCGGCGACACATTTATATTGGTGATGTTCATTGAAACCTGGGCGATTCCGTATTCCTCAATATACCAACCGATGGCCTTCGTGCCTTTAAGCGTGCCGGGAATCATTATCACGTTGCCGTTTTCGTCCTTCATCGGCTTGTCGGTGACTTTCGGGCCTACTCTCTTCGGACGGCCTTTTTCCCTGACGTCAAAGGCGATGGCGTTGGCACGACGTGTCGAAGTCGTGTTGAGGTTGTAGTTGATGGCGACAAGGAAGTCACGCGCTCCGACGGCAGTAGCTCCCGTTGTCGCGACATGTGCGTCAAACTTATCGGGGCCGAAGTCGGGTTTCCATTGAGGAGTGCAGATTCTGTTTGCGAGAGCCTCATATTCACCGGCGCGGCAATTTGCAAGATTACGACGTTCAGGAGTGAAAGCCGCGCTCTCATAGCAGAAAACGGGAATGTTCAACTCTTCGCCGATACGTTTTCCGAGTTCGCGGGCGTAAGTAACGACTTCGTCCATCTCAATGTTTGCAACAGGAACGAGCGGACATACGTCTGTGGCACCAAAACGTGGATGGTCACCGTGATGATTTTTCATGTCGATAAGTTCTGAAGCCTTCTTCACGACGCGGAAAGCGGCTTCGCAGACATTGGCTGGCTCTCCCACAAACGTGATGACGGTACGGTTTGTCGTCGCACCCGGATCAACATCAAGAAGCTTTACACCTTCGACCTTCTCAATCTCGGCCGTAACCTGATTGATAATGTTCATATCGCGTCCCTCGCTGATATTGGGAACGCATTCGATAAGCTGTTTCATTATAAATGATTTTATTTGTTTTCAATTGAAGCGCAAAGATAGTGAATTTAAAGGCTGTTTTTTATCCTTAAAACAATTTTTATTAACGATTTAAGTTCCGATGTTTTTTGTATCTTTGCGCTTTACCTTATATAAAATGATCATAAAATTTAACATCATGAAAAAACACTTTTTGCTCATCATCGCCTTTATGTGTGCTACAAATATGTTTGCACAAGATGACGCTTTCAAAATCCACACATCATACTTAGACAACGGCATGAAGGTCGTTTTGTGTGAAGATCATTCGCAGCCTATCGTTTATGGTGCCGTTTATGTACACGTCGGCAGTAAAAACGACCCCGCCGACAACACCGGCATGGCACATTATTTCGAACATATCATGTTCAAGGGCACAGACAAAATAGGTACTATCGACTGGGAAAAGGAACATGTTTTTCTTGATAGTATCGATATGATGTACGATAAACTTCACGAGACTGACAACCCCGAAGAACGCAATGACATTCAACGCAAAATAAACAGATTGTCGATTGCCGCTACGGAGTATGCTATTCCAAACGAAGTCGATCAGATTCTGGCTAATATGGGCGGAACCGGCATCAACGCCTTCACATCTTACGACGAGACAGTCTATCACAACAAATTTCCGTCAAACCAACTCGAGAAATGGATGGAAGTCTATGCAGAACGTTTCAGAAACCCAGTTTTCAGGCTCTTCCAAAGCGAACTCGAGACTGTCTATGAGGAGAAAAATATGTACAGCGACAACCCGATATCCGTTTTTCAGGAACATCTGATGAAGACAGCCTTCGGCGAACATCCTTACGGACGACCCGTCATCGGATATACCGAACACCTTAAAAACCCGCAGACATCGAAGATGCGCGAATTTTACGACAAATACTATGTCGCACAAAATATGACACTTATGCTTTGCGGCGACATCAACATTGATGAGGCGATAAGGCTCGCTAACGACAAGTTTTCCGTCATAAAACAAGGCGAGGCCGTCAAACAGCCGGAATATAAAACGCCTTCATTCGACAAAAACATCGTCATAACTGAACGACTCACACCTATTAAAATAGGTGCTCTTATCTTCCCCGGAATAAAGGCCGGCGACTCCGACTATATGACCCTCGGCATCGCAAACAGCATTCTCTCAAACGGCGAGACAGGACTCTTAGACAAACTGACAACAGACAACAAGATAATGATGGCGGTTATGGAAGACTTGTCACTCGCCGACTACGGAGTCAACTTGCTGCTGTATGTGCCGAAAATTATCGGGCAATCGCACGAAAAAGCAGAAAACCACATCCTCGCAGCTATCGACAGCCTTATGAACGGCAACTTCAGCGACGACCTCTTCGAATCAACAAAAATGTCCTTCCTCAAAGAAAAAGTCCTTGCTACCGAAAGCATCGATAATATCAGTTATTTAGGTCTTTACCTTGAAATGAGCGGCATCACTTACGACGAATATCTCGCAGAAGTTGAAAAGATAAAGGCATTAACAAAAGACGACGTGATGGAGGTCGCAAAGAAATACTACGGCGGCAACCACATCAGTTTCCGCAGCAAGATGGGATTCCCCGAAAAAGACAAAATCGACAAGCCCGACTGGAAGCCCATCGTGGCACAAAACACAGATGCCAAATCTGACTTCGCCCAACACATCGAATCAATAGAAACAATTGATATTCAGCCACAAAACATAGAAATCGGAAAAGATGTCAAAATCATGGAACTCAACGACAGTTTCAAGATGTATTCGTCGCTCAACACACGTAACGACATATTCGACATCTGCATCAACTATAATTACGGCACGTTTGAAGACCCCGACTTATCCAATGCCATAGAATATCTGAGACTTCAGGGAACTCAGAGCAAATCGTACGAACAATTTTGCCTCGAACTGTCAAAAATCGGCGCATACATCGAAATCAACTGCGACAACGACCATCTTTCCATTATGATGAACGGTTTTGAGAAAGATATGGATAAGATTATAGCGTTGTGTTCGGAATACATCCTCACACCGTCCAACGACGAAAGCAAAGCCGACATCATCTACGACCAGACCAAGATGATGCAGAAGATGATTAAAAACGATGCTTCCACTTGTTTCAATGCCCTCTACAGCTATGTTATGCGCGGCGAAAACTCTGCGTATATGCGTACTACGCCAATCAAACAGTGGCGAAAATTGGGTGGACAGCACTATTTGGACGAGATTGCCGAAGCCGTCAAGAGAGACGGATACGTGACATACTGCGGCAACATGCCGAACCGCGTCGTGGCTAAGACGTTGACAAACAGCGGACTAATCAGGGAAAATGCCATAAAGGGCACAGATGATATTTTCCCGATGAACGAATTTGATGAAAACGCCGTCTTCACGTTGCACAACAAGAGTTTCGCGCAAAGCAACATCGCATTTTACATCAAAGGCGGACTGCACACCCGCACCGAGAAATGCACGGCACAACTTTTTAACAAATATTTTGGTCACGACATGTATTCGATTGTCTTTCAGGAGATAAGAGAATTTCGTTCTCTCGGTTACAGTGCTTATGCGACATACAACAGCGATATGCTGAACCGCTACAATAGTTTCCTATTTTGCAGTGTAGGGACGCAGAGCGACAAGACCATCGAGGCCGTAAACGCGATGCTTGGCCTCGTGAACGACATGCCGGTCAGACCTGAGAAGTTTGAAGTGGCGAAAACATCACTCTTGCGCGACCTCGAATCAAACTATATCGGTTTCCGCAGCAAGCCGGCGATGGTTCACCAGTGGGAAGAACAGGGTTTGTCGTACGACCCGCGCCCACAACAGATTGAAAACATCCGCAAGATGACCTTCTCCGATGTCAATAAATTCTACAAGAAAAACATCAAAGGCCGCCCGACGGTGATTATCATGAACGGCAACATGAAACGCATCGACATGAAGGAACTGAACAAGTTCGAAACAGTAAAGCAATTGAAACTCAAAGATATAATGAGATTCTAACGGCAAATAATCTCAATAAACAAACCCAAACATCCAAATCGGAATTGAATTTCCGAATGCATATTCGATGTCGTCTTTCACAAGGAAGGCGACATCGGCTTCTTTAACTTGTCTGCCTGTCTTGTTTTTTCCTCCGACCTCAAATGTCATGCCGTCAATCTCAAAATCCGATATTTTTGATGATGTGACGTTGTGATTTTCTAGCATCCATGTCAGAAACATTGTCTCACGAATGTTGCCTTTGTCGGGATTTGAGCCGGATATTGCGTAAGCTATATTACTGTTATTCAAATACAATTTCTCGATTTTATGGAGTATTGCGTCGCTGCTGCCCTTTTCTTTTAAAGAATTAAAAATCCCCGATGATTCAATATACGAAATGTAATCGGGCAGTTGGTTGCGGCTTATTTCAAGTTCACGTGACAATTTGCTGTAATTAGGTTTGAACGGCACGCTGTTGGCAATCACGTACATCAGTTTTTTCAACTTGATGGCAGAGGCCACTGCCATTCCCGCATAATTCGGAATATCGTGCTCGACAGTTTCATTTATTGCCTGTTTCAGACGTAAATTAAAATCTTCTTCTTTGAAAAACGGATAATAACCTTTGCGGCAGTATTCGTCATAATATTTCAGAGGACGATGCTCTCCGTATGGAAAATCGACATTACCTTTCAAAATCTCTTCGAGATTTGAAGGCTGGAGATTCCAATCATTTGCAATGTTAAGGTATTCCCTGAATGAAAGCCCCGGCATTGTATATTCAATTGTCCGGCGGCTGAGGTCAGCGGAGTTTCCCTTTTTCAGTGCCAAAAGCGAACTTCCGGAATAAACCACATTTAAAAGCGGCAGTTTGTCGTAAATCATTTTTATCTCCGTTGACCATCTGTCGTATTTGTGAATCTCATCTATATAAAGGTGTTTCCCTCCACGTCTGAAAAAATCAAGCGCCAGTTCGTAAAGACTATGTCCGGCAAAGTAAATCTCGTCTGCCTGGACATAAAGTGTTTCATTTATGTTGTTGAATTTCTTGATATGCTGAAGCAACAACGTTGATTTTCCGACACCTTTCTGCCCCATGAGTCCAATCAGTCGGTTGTTCCAATTTATCTTGTCATGAAATGACCTTATGTACTTCATCGGAGTGAGGTCGAGCATGATGCGGAATGAATCGTACAACGTTTCCATAACTAAAATTTTTGCAAAAATAACACTTTTTATCAAAATTGCACTGAAAAATGTGCAGTTTTAATAAAATATTGCACTAAAAAATGTGCAGTTTAAAAAGACGTCTTATCAATCTTTCCTTTTCGGATTTTTCGGGAACCAGCCTTTTCTGACGCGTTCGCGCTGGTCGAAGACTTCCTTTATGCTCCAAAAACAGGTGAAGGCCAAGACGCCGGCCACCGTTGACCAGAATATTCCTTCAATCAAAAGTGATATGGTTAAAGCGACAACGCCGGCCACGAGGAAGCACCACCAACATTTCACGCCGAAATAATATTCGCACTTTATCACAATCGGGTGAAAGAGGCCTATTATCAGAAATAGAAAAACGCCGAGTAAGACACCGTTGAAATTCATTTTACAAAAATAGTTATCGTAATTTTATAGTATCGCCCGGATGAATGACGCTGTTGTGATTCAAGTCGTTCATCTTATAAATCGACTTCAATTTGACACCGTAACTGCGCGATATTTTTGAAAGCGTCTCGCCTTGTTCGACGACATGATACGGATGTTTTCTATCCGCGCGGCGACGTTTCGGCTCGATATAAATCATTTCGCCCTCGTGAAGCGTCTTGCGATTTCCGAGGTCATTATATTTAGGTATCTGATAATGATAGATGCCGAACATTTCCGTTAGATAATCAGTCGTTTCGCCCTCTTTGGCGTAGATAAACTTAACGCCGTTGTTTTTATAGATACGCCTATTGTCGGGAGTCCAGCCTATTTTTTCAAATTCAGTAGGTGCGCCGAGATAGTTGCTGTTCTTCCCCACTTTCGGCTTGTCTTTGGGCTTAGTATTTGTATTATTTGAAGAAGAAGTCTTTCCCGGTTTAAACTTCCCGTTTTTGACCATCTTGTCGTATTGGGTGAGATCATATTTCTCGACAAGACTGATTATCATCTCGGCATATTTGGGAAAAGTCGCGTAGCCGGCTGCTTTCAAGCCTTTCGCCCAGCCTTTGTAGTCGGTTATTTCAAGTTTGAAAAGCGATGCGTAACGTTGTCCTTTAGCGAGGAAGAGCGAATGGTCGCGATAGGATTCCGAGGCGTTGTCGTACCATCTGAAGCATTCGTTTTTCTCGTCATCATCTTTATACATCGCCTTGCCCTTCCAATCCTTATGGCATTTTATGCCGAAGTGGTTGTTGGCTTTTCTTGCAAGGTCGCTGTTTCCGCTTCCCGACTCATAAATTCCCTGCGCAAGCGTTATTGATGCCGGAATCTTATAGTCAACCATTTCCATCATCGCCGTCTCCTTGAACTTATCAATGTACTCTTCAGGTGTCATTTTTTTCTGCGCGGAGATGCCGGCAGACAAAAGCAACGCAACTAACACAAAAAGAGTCTTTTTCATTATCTTGAGACGAAAAATGTATTTATATCTAACGTTGTAAATCTGAAAACATTATCATTCCGTAACTTTTTTTTGTTTTCTGAGGCACAGCCAAAATCCGGCTATGACGAATGGGATACTCAGCCATTGTCCCATATCGAGAATCATATTGTTTTCAAAATCAACCTGCGGACGTTTCAGAAACTCTATCAGGATGCGCGAACCGAATATCACGATAAAGAACACTCCGAGCATCATTCCGGGCTTCTTGAAGACAAGGTTTTTCTTAAAATACGCGTACATCAAGTAGATGAACGTGGCGATACAGAACAATGCTTCGTAAATCTGTGTCGGATGACAAGCCGGAACCATCTCGACAGACCATTCCGGCGGGCAATCTCTTACGAATTTAAATCCCCACGGCATCGTCGTCTCAAAACCATATATCTCCGAGTTTGTCAGATTACCAAGCCTGATGAGTGCGCCGGCAAGGGCTATGACGACGACGAGACGGTCAACGACTTCGAGATACGGCATTTTTTCCCTGCGGCTGAACAGATACAAAGCCAACAGAATGCCTATCGCGCCGCCGTGAGATGCAAGTCCGCCCTCCCAAATGGCGAGAAACTTCCACGGATGCGCAAAATAATACGACGGCTCGTAAAAAAGACAGTGTCCCAACCTCGCTCCGACGATGGATCCGACAATCATATAAATAAGAAGTCTGTCGGTAAGTGCATCGGCAGCGTCCTGCTTATCAGGCATCTCGCGGCGGAACATCTTACGGATTATGTAATAACCAACGACAAACGACACCGCCCAGAGAAGACCGTACCACACAACGGGACGCCCAAAAACAGTAAATATCACGGGATCAAAGTCCCAAACGACATATAAATCGGACATGACGAACTATATAAGAAAAACTTTACAAACTTACACAAAAAAACGTTTCATTTATGAGTCATTTCTATAAATTTACCGACTTTCAAAACGGAGTTCTCGACAAGTCGTTTTTTTAATTATCTTTGTGTTTTAATTTTTTTTAGAAATGGCAAGACTTATTGCACCTTCACTTTTATCTTCCGATTTCCTACATCTTTCCGATGACGTGAAAATGGTCAACGAAAGCAGTGCCGACTGGTTTCACCTTGATGTCATGGACGGAAGGTTCGTTCCCAACATCTCTTTCGGGATACCTGTTATTCAGGCCATTCATCGCGAAGCCGAGAAACCGTTAGACGTTCATCTGATGATTGTGGAGCCGGAACATTATTTTGAGGCATTCAAGAATGCCGGAGCCGACATCATAACGTTTCATTATGAAGCAAGTACGCACATTCACCGTGCTGTGCAGATGCTCAAGTCGCTTGATGTCAAAGCCGGTGTCGTACTCAACCCGCACACGCCCGTCTCCGTCCTCGAAGACATCATCGGCGACTTAGACTTGGTGCTTCTGATGTCGGTAAACCCGGGCTTCGGCGGACAGAAATTCATCGAACGAACATATAGAAAGATTGAGAAACTGCGTGAGATGATTGAGCGCGAAAACGTGTCGCCGCTTGTCGAAGTTGACGGCGGAGTCAACATTGAAAACGCTCACAAGCTGTTTGACATCGGAGCCGATGTGCTCGTCGCCGGAAACGCCGTCTTCAAGGCACAAGACCCAAAAGCCACCATCGAATTGTTAAAAAAATAATCACATAAAAAAAATAATCAATATGAACGAGAACATCTTATCACTCAGACCAGCCGGAGTATGGAAAGAATTTCAGGGCATACTCGGCGTTCCACGTCCTTCAAAAAAAGAAGACAAAATGGTTGCATATCTTGAAAAATGGGCCATTGACCACAAAATAGAATACATCAAGGAAAAAAGCGGAAACATCATCATGAGGGTTCCGGCCACCAAAGGCTATGAGAAACGTCCAATCGTGGTGCTTCAGGCTCACATGGATATGGTCTGCGAGAAAAACTCCGACAAGGTTCACGATTTTGAAAAAGACCCCATCGAAGCCGTCATCAAGGGCGAATGGGTACACGCCAACGGAACGACACTCGGAGCTGATGACGGAATAGGCGTCGCAGCGGCACTCGCCGTCATCACCGACACTGACGTGAAACACGGACCTCTCGAATGCGTCTTCACCATCGACGAAGAAACAGGACTCACCGGCGCAATGACTATCGACCCGCAAGACATCAAAGGACGCATTCTCCTTAACCTCGACTCCGAAGACGAAGGCGAAATCTTCATCGGCTGTGCAGGCGGAATGGACACTATTGTCAAGATGTATTACGAACTCGTGCCCGCTCCCGAGGACTGCACCGCGTATAAAGTCATGGTAAGCGGACTGAAGGGCGGACATTCGGGCGACGACATCAACAAGAACCTCGCCAACGCAAACAAACTCCTCGCCCGCATCTTATACACGGCATCAAACGATTTTTCAGCGCAACTATATGATATTCAAGGAGGAAATCTCAGAAACGCCATAGCACGCGAAGCCTATGCCGTCGTATTCGTGCCAAACGACAAAAAAGAAGATTTTGAAAAAGTTGTTAAAGATTTTGAAAAGAAATTCAAAAACGAATACCAAGTCACTGAGCCGAACATCAAAGTCTGCGTGGAAACATCTGATAAACAGCCCGATGTAGCAATTGCATACGATTGTCAGATGGAACTCATCTCGTCACTTTTAGCCTGCCCGCACGGAGTTATCGAATGGTCACAGACTATCCCGAACTTCGTCGAAACATCGACCAACCTCGCTTCCGTGAAGAAACAGGAAGGATATTTCTTCATCCAGACATCACAGCGCAGTTCGATAGAATCGGCGAAAGAATACGCTGCAGCCATGGTCAGATCGGCCTTCTTGCTGACCGACTCCGATATAAGGCACACGGACGGCTATCCGGGTTGGACACCTAATCCGAAATCCGCCATCTGCGACATCGCCGTTGACTGTTACAAGAAACGCTTCGGCAAAGAACCGAAAGTAAAAGCCATTCACGCCGGCCTCGAATGCGGACTCATCGGCGATAAAATAGCCGGAATGGACATGATTTCCTTCGGCCCGACACTGCGCGGCGTCCACTCCCCCGACGAACGCCTTGAAATAAAAACGGTACAGATGTTCTGGGACCTCATCACTGATATTCTCGAAAACGTAAAATAAATTGTAAATCATTAAAAAAATAATAATATGGATAGCATCAAAGACTTACAGCCCAACATTGTCTGGAAAAACTTCTACAGCCTGACACAGATTCCACGTCCTTCAAAACATGAAGAGAAAGTCGTGGCTTTCATAAAAAAATTCGGTGAAGACCTCGGATTAGAGACAATCGTCGATGAGATCGGCAACGTCATCATACGGAAACCTGCCACGCCGGGATACGAAAACCGCAAATGCGTCATCCTACAAGCGCATATCGACATGGTTCCACAGAAAAATTCCGACAAAGTTCATGATTTCGAGAAAGACCCAATCATAACGCATATCGAAAACGGCTGGGTCAAAGCTGACGGAACTACTCTCGGCTCCGATAACGGACTTGGTGCCTCGGCTGCAATGGCCGTCCTTGAATCAAAAGACCTCGTTCACGGTCCTATTGAAGCCCTCTTCACTATTGACGAAGAGACAGGTATGACAGGTGCCAACCAACTCAAACCGGGCGTGATGCAAGGCGACATTCTCCTCAACATGGACTCCGAAACAGAAGGCGAACTTTACGTTGGCTGCGCAGGCGGCATCGACACCGTTGGAACATTCCACACCACCAAAGAAAACGTTCCTGCCGAAACAACAGCCTATCAAATCGTGGTCAAAGGACTGAAAGGCGGACACTCCGGAATGGACATCAACCTCGGACGCGCCAATGCCAACAAAGTCATGAATGCCTTGTTGATGATGGGTTACGAGAATTTCGGACTTCGCCTCGCGACAATCAACGGAGGTAGTCTCAGAAACGCCATTCCAAGAGAATCATTCGCCATCGTCGTCGTTCCTAACGCCAAGAAAAACGAATTCGAAGCCTACGTAAAAGAATATGAAACCATTGTGAAAGAAGAGTTTGGAGACAAAGAACCTGACGCTGCAATCTACGTCGAAGCTGCTTCTGCTCCCGATTTCATCATTGATGCAAAGAGTTTCTGCGGACTCATGACGGCCGTCGCGCAACATCCGAACGGAGTCATAGCCATGTCGAAAGACTTTGAAGGAACGACTGAGACTTCATCAAATCTCGCGATAGTGAAAAGCGAAGGCGACACAATCATGCTCGCCTCGTTGCAGCGCAGCCTCGTCGATGCCAGCAAAGACAAACTCGCCGAACAAATTCGCAAAGTCCTCACCAACGCCGGTGCCGAAGCCGTGTCATCAGGTTCTTATCCTGGGTGGAAGCCCAATATCGACTCGCCCATCCTCAACACGATGAAGGCCGTCTATAAGCAGCTCTTCAACAAAGAGGCGAAGATAATGGTCGTTCATGCGGGACTCGAATGCGGCATACTCGGAAGCAAATACCCGAACTGGGATATGATGTCGTTCGGCCCGACTTTGGTACATCCACATTCTCCAGACGAGGCCTTGAACATCGAATCCGTCGGATTGTTCTGGCAGTTCCTGACCGAAACACTGAAAAATGTTCCGGAAAAATAACAAATGCGTAAAAAGTTTGTTGTAACTAAAGTTTTTTTTCGTACCTTTGCACTCCGAAATTCGATTCTGATTAGAAAAAATAAAAAGAGTAAGATATGAAACGCACATTTCAACCTTCAAACAGGAAACGCAGAAACAAACATGGTTTCAGAGAGAGAATGTCAACAGCCAACGGTCGTAAAGTTTTGAAAGCACGCCGCGCTAAAGGCAGAAAGAAGCTCACAGTTTCCGACGAGTACTAAAATTCGGCATTTTGCCGTACTCATAAGGATTATTTAAGGTGATTAGAGAGGCGAACAACATCCGCCTCTCTTTTTGCATATACAAAAAACATTTCTGACAAAAAAACCACAACTCCGCTGTCTTTGCCTTTGGCAGCAACAGCAAAAACGAGTATCTTTGCAAGAAATTTGGAAAAATACTGTTATGGCGGAATATTCATCAATATTGTTGGAAAAAGCTGTAGAAGAATTGTCAAAACTTCCGGGAATCGGGAAAAAGACGGCGTTACGCCTTGCACTTCACCTTCTCGGAGAAGACGAAACTGCCACCGAAGAGCTTGCCAAAGCATTGACAGACATGCGCCACAACATTGTTCTCTGCCGACACTGCTTCAACATCAGCGACGAGAGCGAATGTTCCATCTGCACCAGTGCAAAAAGGCACAACGGGTTCTTATGCGTCGTCGCCGACATGCGTGACGTCCTCGCCATTGAACGAACCGGCGCATACAACGGACTTTATCACGTGCTCGGAGGCGTTATCAGCCCAATTGAGAATATCAGACCTTCTGATCTAAAAATCAACGAACTGGTACAAAGAGTACAAAAAGAAGAATTTAAAGAAATAATTCTTGCACTTCCGGCCACTGTGGAAGGCGATACGACAAATTATTACATCCACAAGTTATTGAAAGATTTCGGCTGTACCATAAGCGTCATCGCCCAAGGAATATCCGTAGGAGACTCCCTCGAATTTGCCGACGAAGTGACGCTCGGAAGGGCTCTGCAAAACAGAAAATCGTTTGAGTAGAAGATAAAACGTTAAACTACTTACTGATAATCCACTTGTCGATATTTCTGCATTCCGTGCTGAAGTTCACGCCGATTTTGATGAGATTCCTTCCGTCTTTTGTAAACGGTTCGGCGTAACCTTTTTCGTTAATCTGTTGTAAGGCTTCTTCAGCTGATTTGTTAAATTTGAACTCGAAAATGTAGATGTAGTCCTTTGTCTTGACAGTCATATCCATGCGTCCTTTGTTGGTGTGACTTTCAATATCAACATAATAACCGCAAAGCGATGTAAGAATGAACATCACGCTTTGAAAATGGCGTTCCTGCTGAGGTTCGAGTTCGTAGGGACACGCACTGAGAAACGACTGCAGTCTTTCCATAAAGTCCTCGATATTTCCTTCGCGCAGCGAGCGCACAAAACGCCTTATCTCAAAACCGGAATCGACTTCATCGACATTCGTATAGCTCGGAATGAGGAAACGCACAAAGCCCTGTTTCACTTCCTGATTTGGAAAACCCAGAAGATAAAGACCGAATTCCCTGTCGTAACCCTTTATCGTCAGATAACCGCTCTGATAAATCACCGGCAGCGGGTTTGTCGAAGCAATATCGACGCTGTTCAAAACATCGCTCACGACTTCCTCTTTCTCTATTCTCGACAAATCGTACTGATGATGTTTGAGAAGTTCGACAAGATACGTCGGAGTGCCCGTCTCGAACCACCACGCCCCGATTTCACCTTTATAGAAAGCGTTAAGCAGGCTGAACGGGTTATAGACTCCGGGGAGTTTTTCTTTGCAGAAGTGATAGCCGTCGTAGTTCTCTCGTAGTGCAACGTATGTATCCTCAATAGTCTTGTCCAATTTTGCGGCGAGTTCGGAGACCTCCACTTCAAAATTGTCGCGAAGCTCCTGTTCGGATATGCCGCAGATGTCGTGAAACGCGGCATCCATTGATATGTCGTTCAAGTTGTTCAAATCGCTGAAGACGCTCACTTTGCCGAATTTCGTCACGCCGGTGAGGAACGCGAATCTGATGCAGCCGTCCATCGATTTCAGAGCTCCGTAGAAGCCTTTCAGAGTGGCGCGGTAGGCATCTTGAAGTTCCACGTTTCCAATGGCTTGAAGTAATGGTTTATCATATTCGTCAACGAGAATCACCACTTGGCGGCCGGTTTTTTCGTAA
>JAKSNC010000030.1 GCA_024400195.1 Bacteroidales bacterium | reverse complement strand
TGTGCCGATAATTTGTGTGAGAATGTGGCGGCGATAACTATAATACCGAATATTGCTGATATTTTTTTCATGTGTTTGATATTTTAAGTTTAACGTTTAATGAATTTGTCGCTGATAAGGATGTCTTCATCCTTGATGATTTGGAACGAATACGTCCCAGATTCGAGGAATGAGATGTCGAGTGTCAGCACGGTGCCGTCTCCGTTTATAGTGCGGTTGAAGCACTGTCTGCCGAGGATGTCGAAGACGCGAAGAATGGTTCTGCCATCACCAACATCGAGACCCGACACGTCAATGTGTACCGCGTCAATAGCCGGATTGGGGTAAACAAGGCATTCGTGCAGCAGGTCTGACTCTTCCGAAACGGACAGAATCGATCTGAAATCCTCTCTAAGGAACTTCCTGATACGCATACCGTCATACCCAAACTTGTTTTCGGCGACTACGATCCCGCCGTCTTTTGTGGCAACAGCTGTAACTGGTCTATATCCCACACTGATGTTATCCGGAAGCAGCCTGCCGAGCAGCTCCAAATCCTTGTTGGCAAGGTATATATCCACAAGGCTAGGACCTAAGTAACTACCGACATTCGCTACTGTGACTATGTATATCGTGGTGTCGTTAGCCACCGACATATTGTGACATTGGATAGTGCTGTGCAGGGTGTCTTGGTTAGCCACGAACACCGTCTCGTAAATATTGGCATTTATATCGGCTTTGCCGAAAAACATATAGTGTTTATCTATAAACAAGTTGTCATCGGTATCTTCACCAGCATACCCTGATATTAACAGGTTTGTGCTGTCAATCCAATAGTCTGAATAAAGAAACGTAAGCAAAGTAACTTCCTCATTTACCGAACCATGGTTGGGATTGGGCAAATCGTTGATGATGTTGGTCGATACAAGGTTGAAGTCGTAGTCGAAGCGTAGAAACGACGGATTACCACCCTGGCCGGCCCCAATTACCAAGAAGTCGGAGCATTCATGCATTTCCCTTATGCAGTCAGGCCTATAGCCGCTATTATTAAAGAGGCCGTTATAGTCGTCAGGGTGGATATATCTGCTATTAAGGCATTCGCCGTCAGCATTCAGTCTGTAGAAAAAACCTCTGGAAAACCCTATTTCTGGACTGACACTGCCTGTCACGAGGAAGGTGCCGTCGTCATCCTTGGTCATTAACATGTAATAAAACTCAAGTTCGGCAAACTCTGCATCTTTATCGTAGAAGTGTTCGCTAACCACCTCAAGGTCTTCGTCGAACTTCAACACCCATAACCGCTCGTTAACACCTTCTCCGCGAACACCCACAACAAAACATCCTCCGTCATCAAGTGCAACAACCTCAAAGAAGGAACTATAATCGTCATCGTCAGCCTGAAAAGTTGTATAACTTCCATCCTCATCAATCTTTATCGCAAATGCGGTAGCGTGGGCACTAAAACTATCTTTGTCGTATCTGCCCACGAGTATGGTCTCGTTGTCAGCGTTGCAACAAGTACCAAGAAGGCAACCTTTTCGGTCAGACTCGATGTTCCAGCACTGTGCTGTCGCCGCAAAGGCGGCCGACAGCACAGCAAATGTTAGAAGAATTTTTCTCATAGCGTTATTGTTGCAAGATGTCTTCAACTTCGCCTATCTCGTCAATGCTAACTCCAACTGGTTCAGAATACGTTACTTTGTAACTATGTGTGATGGCACCATCGCCTATCTGATCAATAATTGGAGTAATTATTATTACCGTCGGGGTCAGTCCGAGATATTCTGCCTCGTTGGGTATAGTGTTGCATATAATCCCTCTTATATTTTGGTAATACATGTTCATATCCTCCCAATCGATGCAGACATCGTAGATATTGGTACGGTAAAAGAGTCCTGGATAATATTTTCCAGGGAAAGTTATTTCAGCCCTATTTATATATACGTATCTGTTGCCAGACTGCGGCTTGCCATTGCCATTATTGAGATATTCGTTGATATAGAATGCCCACATTCCTCCGGCTCCGAGACCGTCGTCAGGGTTTTCGCATGTGCCGTAGTCATATCTATAGTCTATTTGCTCGTCGCTGAAAGGCCCATCCATAACGTATGGGTGTTCGGGCTGCGTGGTGCGGTTACCAGTCGTCGCGACAACCTTTACGGAGCTGCTGCCCTTGCTTTCAGCCGGCTCAACCTTCAGCGAAATGAACACCTTGTCGTCAAAGCCGTCATTAACATAGACGTTCCTTGCCTCCGATATGATATTGTCGTAAATGGCCGTCACGTCCGACATCAGTATGTTGCCGTCGGCATCTGTATTGATATTCAGCAGAAACTCATTGTCCGCCATTTTATCGCACAACTCCGTCGGCGTGGTGTACGTGGCGTTGAACAGGTTCTCCATGCACCAAACGGCCTCTTCAAAACTCATCTTCTCGCCGTCTTTTACATTCGGATTCTCTCTGTAGTATTTGACTTGGTTTTTAAATTTCAGTATCCTCTGAATTGACGTGTTGTTATTAACCACATTAGATGTAGGTACATCATTCGTGGCCGGACTAAGCATTTCACCCTTTTTGCACGCGGTCATCGCGACCACGCATATTATAGCAATTGCGGTTACTGATAATACTAACTTTTTCATATATACTTATTTTTTGATTTGTTTTCTGCGGCGTATCGCCCGCCGCTTCAGCGGTGTTTTTGTGTCCTCAGTCAAGGCCATCTACCTTATAATGACAGAGGTGTGTTAACCTCTCCGCCTCCTTTTTTGTCAGTCCCACAACCGGCAGACACTTTTGTTTGTTGTGGGACCCGAACTTATGAATTTTAAGTGGAATATGTATGTATGGGTGGGGGGGTAAATAACTGAATATCAATGAATTGTGTTATTTTTTGCATCTTCCACCTGAAGAATGCCGATGATGCCGATATTGATATATCACGTGTCATAATGTGTCGTCTTTTTCTTGTTCGAGACAACGACATAACAAAGTTAAGTATAAAAAATTTTATTGTCAAGACAGAAAAAATTTTTTTTGATGAGATTTATAACTCGCCCTGCAATGATTTTGAATAGCCTCAAGAGAAAAATTTACCAATCGTGGAATTTAATGACATTCGCCTTAGAAGCTGTTTTGATTTATTCGATAGGGATTTGCATTAGATTTTCGAGCAGATTTTTCTTGTTTTGCGACGAAGAATAGCGGGCTATTCAAGGAGTGAAACGAGGAAAAGATGCCGGAAAGATATGCAAATCGCATCGAAATGACATACAATATAATTATCATTGTAAGAAATCAAAACAGCTTCTTAATTTTCTGATTACATCATCGTTACTCAAAATCGTAAACATCGAAAAGCGGCTAACGGATAAAAGCCAACGATTTACTTTATAACGACTATCCCCAATTTTTCATTCAGAATTTTCTTGATTTTATCGAGAGTGTTTATCTTATCAAGAATTATCATCTGATTATCAGCATCTTGCTCATTTTGGAGTGCTTTCAGAGCCTCTTCGCGCCTTTCGTCAATTACGATGCCTTTAAAACGATATACTGTTTCGATAACAAGATCCTTCAAAACTGCCGATTCACCTGCAACAAATATCTCGTATTTTTCCCAGTTATCGAGTTTGTAAGGCGTGGCGAGAAGATCAGCGGCGAGGTCGGCAATCTTTTGATTCTCATTGTGAATAAAAAAGTTCGTATCAGGAAACTCACCGTCATCAAGAGCTTTGGCAAATATATTAAAAACTTCGGCATTCGTCTCATCGGAAAAAGAGAAACCGTCATTGGTGATGTCATCAATGATGAGCGAAGCCACGCTGTAAGCATGCGTCTCCGCTTGTCCCTCTTCGTTCTCCTCTTCAAGCATAACGTTCTCATCAGCATAGTTGAGCAGAAGTCTAATAAGGTCACGCTCCACATAGTAAGTGCGCGGCAAAACGTCTTCCATCGGAGGCTGTTCGACAGAATTTTCAGGCTTTTCGTCGGTCACAACATTTTCATCAATGCCGTTGGCCTTGCGAAACTGCGCGCGCAGCTTCTTGTTGAGCTCGTTCATCAAAGTCTGCTCCGGCATGTCGAGTATGCGGCTGCATTCTTTAATATACGACGCACGGAAAATGGCATCCGGTATAACCGATATACTCTCGATAATCTCCTTCGTAACCTGCGCCCTACGTATGGGATCATCGCCCGAATCTTTCAACAGAAGTTCCGCCTTAAACCTGATAAAATCTTTCGACTGCTCTGATATATAACGAGTTACCTCTTCTATTGGGTTATGCCTGACAAACGAATCCGGGTCTTCTTCCGGAGGAAGGACAACAATCCTCACGTTCATTCCCTCGGCAAGTATCATATCCGTACCGCGCAAAGCCGCCTTGATGCCTGCCGAATCACCGTCATACAGAACCATGATGTTCTTAGTATAACGGCTTATCATCTTTATCTGTTCCGTCGTGAGCGATGTTCCGGAACTCGCCACGACGTTTTCTATGCCCGCCTGGTGCATGCTCAAAACATCGGCGTAACCTTCAACCAAAATGCACCTATCCTGACGCGAAATTTCGTTCTTCGCGAAATAAATCCCGTAAAGTGTCTGACTTTTATTATAAATCTCCGACTCCGGCGAATTAAGATATTTCGCCTTTGTCTTGTCGGATGTGAGGATTCGTCCGCCAAAACCAATCACCTTGCCGGTCAGATTGAAGATTGGAAAGATGACTCGCCCTTGAAAACGGTCGTAAAGAATATTATTGTGCTCGGTCGAAAGCCCCGTCTTTACAAGAAGTTCCTTTGAATAGCCGTTATCAAGCGCGTATCTTGTAAAAGCATCACGTTTGTCGGGACAATATCCGAGTTGGAATTTTTCTATTATCGGATCAAGAAAATCACGCTCACGGAAATACGACAATCCCACCGACCGTCCTTCATCATCATTATGTAAAATATTGCAAAAATACTTCTGCGCAAAAACGTTGAGATTGAACATTGCCTCACGCTCGCTTTGCGCCGCGCGTTCCTCAGGCGTCTCTTCGCTTTCCTGAATCTCAATATTATATTTTTTTGCAAGATAACGAAGTGCCTCAGGATACGAATAATGCTCGTGTTCCATTATGAAACGGACGGAATCGCCGGCCTTGCCGCAACCGAAACACTTGAATATACCTTTCGCCGGCGACACTATAAACGACGGCGTTTTTTCCTTGTGAAAAGGACAAATGCCTATCAGATTGCCGCCACGACGCTTCAACGACATAAATTCGCCGACGACTTCCTCTATACGCGCCGCCTCCATTATGCTCGCTATCGTCTCGCGCGGAATCATTTCACAATGAGTTTTCTCGTGCAGAAATACTCGTCAGAGGCAACACTGATAAGATACAGTCCGTTCCTCATATTATCAAGCGAAATGTCGATGGAATTGCTGCCTTTTTCACAACTATACGAAAATTCTTTAACAAGATGTCCGACGATATCGTAAATTCTGACATTGATAACGCCGTTTTTCTCCATCTTCAGGTTCATTTTGGTAGAACGGCTTGCCGGATTCGGATGCAACGCAAAGTATATGACGGAGTCGTTTTCTTCAACATCAACAATATTTCTAACTAAAAGCTGCATCGTGATAGGAAGATGATCGCTATTGCCGGCAAGTGCGTCAGCCGCTTCAGGACTCACCGATGTGTTTGCCGGATAGTTTATGCTGCTGTTGAAATGCTCGCCGTCATTGCCGAAAGCCTCGTAACTGTCATTAACATAATAAACGTTATCGTAGCCTTCGTTTATCGTCTTCGACATGAGGATGAAGTCGAATCGGTCGTCCATGCCGCCTCCGGTAATACATCCGTTACCTGACGAGTTGGTCGATTGCGTATGATACCTTCTATATTGATAATTATTATTCCAATCACCGACACCGGCATCTCCCACCGGATCAACAAAATAACTATCAGGATATGATAAATCATCAATAAAAGTCTGATATGCGTCTTCATCAGAAGAATATAGGTTGAAATCGCCCATAATGAGGACGTTTTCGTTGCCCATAAAATGTTCAAGATACGACATCGTGCCCTGGGCCATTATCTTGCGTTTCCCTGCATCTTCGCCACCTGAGCCTGCTTTGAGATGTGCCACAATACAACTCAATTTGGTAGTATCGCCAAGCCTTGTCGCACTATTTATCGCAAAAGTAAAGACATCTACGTCGCGAATATAAGTCTGAGCGGAAACATGCGAGATAAGCGTAAATTTATCTGAATCATAAAAACAGCAATTAATCAGCGATGAACCCGCATTATTGTTGCCACGACAGTATTTCCACGAATGCACGCCGTCAACATTGATGATGTTTGAAAGAAAACTCCCTGGAAGTGTCTGCGACGTTCCAAATTCACAAACTGTCAGTATATCAGGATTTATCTCGTCAAAAATCGTCTTGATATATCCGTTTTTTATATTGACGTTGTTGTTTGTGGTATTGCAATAACCGGTATTGTTTCCGTAGTTGAGCAGGTTATACTGCATTATACGTATAGTCTCCTGTCCATTGGCACAGATAACGAGTGCGATAAGCTGTATCAGAACGAAGACTTTCCTCATACGTTATGTATCTATTTGAATTCCGCTGCTATCTTGCGTTGCAGTTCCACAAATTCGGCTTCGGTTAATTTAGCATGAGTTCCTCTGAAATCCATATCTTTTTCCTCTTCTATCGGAATCAGATGAATATGGGCGTGAGCGACTTCCAAGCCTATCACCGCCACACCGACTTTTTTGCAAGGTATCGCACGCTTTATCGCTGCAGCGACTCTCTTTGCAAACACCATCATCTCTCCCACTTCGGTATCCGTCAAGTCGAAAATATAATCGACTTCACGCTTCGGGACAACAAGTGTATGACCTTTGCGCAACGGATTTATATCGAAAAAGGCATAAAACTTATCGTTTTCCGCTATTTTATAACTCGGAATCTCGCCTTTCACTATTTTTGAAAACACAGTTGACATGGCTATGAAAGTTCTATTATTTCAAATGTGACAACGCCGGCCGGCACTTGAATATCAACCTTGTCGCCAACGGAACGTCCTAAAAGACCTTTTCCTATCGGAGAAGTGACGGAAATTTTATGCTGCTTCAAATCAGCCTCTTTCTCAGGGACTATCTCATAAACAACAGCCGCCTTAGTCTTGAGATTCTTAATCTTGACTGTCGAAAGAATATGAACCTTGGTCGGATCCATATTTGACTGGTCGAGAATTCTCGCGTTAGATATTAGTAGTTGGAGATCCACAATCTTCATCTCAAGATGCTGTTGTGCCTCTTTCGCCGCATCATATTCGGCATTCTCAGACAAGTCGCCCTTATCACGCGCCTCAGCTATAGCCGCCGCAATCTTAGGACGTTCTTCTACAGTCAGTCTCGTCAATTCGTCCTTTAATTTCTGAAGACCAGCTTCAGTGAAATATTCAATTTCTCCCATAATAAAACCTTTTTTATACTGCGAAAAAAGAGACCCTTACCGAAATAAGGGCCCTTTTTATCGCTAAATCGTATGCAAAGATACTAATTATTTCGATATAAGCGCATCTTTTAGAACAAAATTCTTGCGCCTATCGCATGTGTTCCGTCAAACTGCTTTGTAGCACGGAAAGAGTAGTCAACGGCAATCTTCAGACCTTTGCTTCCAAGAGGAGCCTGAAGAGTGGCACCACAACTCAAACCTTTGTTGACGTTGTTGCAGGCATCGTCCTCAATGTCGTCAAAGATACCTTCCTCGTAGGTATAACCCACACGGAGGAGCAAGTAATCTTTGAGAGAACCTTCAGCACCAAGTGTGAACTGGTCTTTCGTGAATGAGTTGGAGTTGAAATTTCCGGCGAGTGTCAGACGATAGTTTCCAGTGAAGTTGAAGTCGTATGCGGCTCCGATGTTCAACTGTGTCGGAAGTTCGAACTTGTCGGCACGCTGAACAGCCGTGATACTTGATGTCATTCCGCTTATGAAATACTGGAACGCAAGACCGTCTCCGCTGTATTTGATGGTCGTTCCGATGTTTTTCAGAGAGATACCGAAGTGAATATTGTCGGTAACACCTGTAACATACTGGATACCTGCATCAAAAGCAACTCCGAGACCGCTCATATCGGCGATTGACTCGCTGATGACTTTAACATCGATACCTGCATGAATACTGTTCGAGAACGATTTTGCAAACGCAAGATTGATATTCATCATACTCGGTTTGAATGTTCCCAAACCGCCGTCAGGACTTTCAGTGGTCGTTCTGTCGATTTCACCCATATTGAGCGACATCACGGAAAGACCGAGAACCGATGATTCACTGACGCGGGCCAAAAGACCGAAGGAAACAATTTTCACATCAGAACCCTTGAGCCAAGTCGTATAGGAAAAGTTGACATCTATAGTGTTAGTAAACGCTATACCTGCAATGTTCCCGTAGAAAGCATCGGTACCTTTGACACAGGCCATACCTGCGTTACCCCAACCTGATGAGTAAGCCCACGGGTTGATAAGTAATTCGCTTGCTCCAGCCTGACCAGATCTGTCTTTGTTTCCAGCAAAAGCATTGCTGCTGAAAAATCCCAAAACTAATGTCAAGCTTACTGTGATAATATTTCTAAATAACTTTTTCATATTCGTGATTTTTAATTGTTACTACTTGAACTCTTTTTTTAGAAAGTATTTAAGTCAACTTGACGTATCGCACAATAGAACTTGACAATCTTCTCGCCGCCATTCACATTATCCTTAACATGGATGAGATAGAATCCGCTGGCGATAGGCGTATTGGCAAAGTTAGTCAAATCCCAATCTATCGAAGTTACTGAAGAGTCGTCCTTCTTGAACTGGCGAATCTTCGTACCTGCTATGTTGTAAATCGTAACAACACACTGATCAGGCAGATTGGCTATCTTGACGCAATGAGTAAGGTTGTTTTCCTCATAGTATGAATACGCGTAATACGGGTTAGGAATGACGCAAATTAAGTCGCGGTCTTCAGCACCCTTCTGAGGATCTTTGTACGTCGGAGCATAATCTTTAGTTGAGAATTCATAGTAAGGAAGCAAACCTTTATGATCAATTGTATCTGTAAGGTCGGGATTCTCAACTTCAAGATCTCTCATAGCATAACCTTCTTTATAAGGTGTTGCCAAACGGATGCTCACCTTAACAGGATTACCTTCCTGCAACCACGGTTTACCCTCTACTGCAACCGGCATACCGACCCATCCCGGGAATGCCCAGAAACGAGCTATATAGACCTTCTGCTGTGATGCGGGCTGCTTGCTGATTTCGTGAAGGGCCGTATAAGCTCTCCTACCAGCATCGTATGCGACGTTACCCATCGTTATCTTGTTGTTAATCGTGGTATCGTTGGTGAGAGGCAATACATACAGGAAGTGTTTTCCTGCAAACAAAGCCGTTCCATCAATCGGGTCGAAGAGTACAGGATCGTATTGTTGAGGTGACATTCCAAGAGCCGTGTTCTCTTTCACTGCTGCAGGATTGAACATCATATCGCGACCGTTAAGCTCAGGATAGAATGAATCTTCACCATAAATCACGTTCAGACGCGCTCCGGACTCAACGTCTATGACATAACCTGGGAACCAACCCATACCGTCTGAAGAGATGTAATTAGGATCCTCTGGATTGTCGCTCGGCTCCATTTCCATATCTTCACAAGGATTTCCATTCTTGTCAATAGACGCATGTTTACGAAGCGTGAAACGATCCGCGCCACCCTCTGACAGGTTCTTATCCATACACATCTCGACAACAGGACAACGTGTCCATAATGACTTATCGGCTGTAAGAACGATGTCTATAGAACCTAATCTTGCAAAAATCTTGTCCACTCTGTCGCCATAAGATGACGCATTGTAGAACGGACCAGGGTTGAAAGCACCAGAGTTACCACTTACATTGGTAAGCAAATATGGAGCCCACGCACCTTCGCCTATTGTTTCAAACACACCTTCCGGGTCATACGGCTTTGAACCCTTAGCATACGCATCTGATTTTACAAGATAGTCGTTGTTCTGTGGGTCGTCCTGGTCACCGTATGAACCGGCACGAATCCAGTTGAGAGCTGAACCACGAACTGCATTCTCATCCTTTATACCGCTCATCCATCTGCTCGAACTGTCAGCATACGTGACTGTTGACTTAATAAGGCCATTGTTAGTTGAAAGCACCGTGTAATAAGGTATCGGATCTCCAGTAGAAGCATCTGTTCCATTCGATCCGACCTTTTTAGGACCGATGTACCAAGACTGTTTTACATCCACGGAAATACCTCTTTCGACAAACAACTGTTCGTTGTCATACTCTGAAGAAGCATCTGACATAAACACTTCGTCTGTATTCAAGTCTTTAAGATACCAATTGAACACCCTCATGGCGGCTGAATCTCCTACAACAGAAGGGTTATTGGTCACTTTGGTGATGTAACGTGTCTCAAAGTCATCAAAATAGAGAGCGTAGTCTGTACCGACAACGTTAAGAGGATCTATGACAGAAACCTTAATAGGGCCATAGCCTTCCTTGAACACAGGATGATAAGCCATCGGATAATCAGGATGTCCCATTTTAACACTGTCATTGGCAGGTTCCTTGGCAAGAATCTCTGCAATGGTAGCATTTGAAAGTTCTACCTGGTTTCCACCATTACCAAAACCGGTATAACGTGTAATGACAGGTGTCGAACCAAAGTCTGAATTGATAACGGTACCATTAACTATCTTGTGAGGCACCGCAGAATACATTCTGATATTCTTACGACCAGACAGATAAGGTTCCTTCTGACCGTTAAGTGCGTTAGGATCTGACGGATCCGCATTGTATGTGAGGTAGTTGTTGTAGGCATAAGCTACAGCCATGAAGTAATAGGTCTTGTGGTTGACAAGACGCACGTCCTTATCGGTTGTGAATGCATCCTGGGTCACAATAACACTATGTTTAACTCCATTATCGCCGCCTTCAACCATCAACGTCGGAACGCTGAAACCAAGTGTCTCATCATAAACATGGTTGATGATAGTACCAACACCATTCTTGACATCGCATTGATAGATGAGACGTGCTTTTGTTTCATCGTTGAGTTCGTCAACACTGATACGCGAGTTAGCCAACTGATACAGCTGATAACCCTCGAAGCGGTACATTGAGTCGCAATATTTTGTTGAGTCGCCCGGGAGCAATGCCCATGTGAGGTTCGGGTCTTTCTCCTCATAACTTTCCATGAAATTGTTAGATGTCTCGGAGTTCGAAATGAATATCACAAGCTGGCGGTCGTACTCTTGAATTGTGAGATCCGGAGCATCTGGGCCATCTATAACATCGAAGCAGTTATCGAACATAGCCTGACATTTATCGTCAACGCGGCGAAGCAGTTCGACGGAAGCCCAAGCTGTTCCTGTTGTAGCACGTGCCCACGGCACACCGAATGTGATGTAGTTGACAGCACCTGACTTCAAGGTGAAAGGTCCTGCAGACTGCATGAAACGACGGTCTTCAGGATCGTTAGGCGAACCTTGGTTACCTGTTTCCTCACTCCAATAGAAACCATTTTGGTTGAAGCCACCGTTTGGTGTCAGACCACCAGTACCCCAGTTGCAGGGGTCGGAATCGAACGGGAACATGAAGTCGCATTCCGGGCCAACAGTACCAGGCTGACCTGGAACAGCTGTACCACCATACTGCATCTTCTCGCCATTCTTCCAGATACCTCTAAGAAGTTGGTAGTATTCAGCAGCTTTTTCAGGGTCGCCGTTAACATTCGAACCTGTATTGTTGTGGTAAACGAATCTGCGCATACCGAAACGCTCGTCATCGACAATACCGTTTCCAAAGTTGACACCGTTTATGCTCTCATTACAGAGCTGGTTGCCATTGGCATCATATTTCGGGTTATCCAATCCGTCAGGATCAAGATAAGGACCTTGGAAGAAGTCAACACCAACCGCCGGAGGATTTTCTCCGTAAGCCTCTGTCTGACCGTTGCCATCGACGTTAGAACCGTTATAACCATAACCGAGACCACGTTGAACGTCACATCCGACGAAGTCGTCCTTGGCATAACCGAGGTCAACGTCAGTCCAAGGTGAGAAGTAGGTATTGGTAAGGGTGTATGTTGAACGGTTGATAATCTCGTAGCTGTAGAATGTCATATTGTTGATTTCGTCATTGGTTGCAAATGCGAAGGCTTGTGCCCTGATTTCCATACCTATTGCCGAACCACCTGTCTCAGTGTGTGAATTACCTTTGTCGTTGAAGACCCACCATATTGTCTGGTCGCCTTTGATGACTTGGTCTGCGAGTGTCGAACCCTTGACGGAGCCTTCTATTTCCTCATCCATAGTAGGAGCCTGCGAATGGCAGAGTTCGTTGTCTATGTCGTAATACGGATAGTCACCTGCTGCCGGATTGTACTCGCCATCACCATCGTTATCATAGAACGGAGCGAGATAATGGCTCATTCCTCTTTCTGCATGTCCGTGAGCCGGCCAATTGATAATATTGGCAGGAATGTCATAACCAGCCTCCGGAACGCCGTGTTCGTCGCAGTGGAGACGGAAGTCATCGACTTCGGCGCGTGTAATGTTATACATCTTATCATACTCCATACAGGTGGCTGC
The DNA here is from genome assembly GCA_024400195.1 of Bacteroidales bacterium. Classification (GTDB taxonomy): domain Bacteria; phylum Bacteroidota; class Bacteroidia; order Bacteroidales; family F082; genus Limimorpha. Next base: position 14,923 of record JAKSNC010000030.1, on the reverse strand, counting down.
ATCGATAGAAGCAGTACCATCTATTGTAAGAGGTCCTGTCCAGAAGTCATTACCGACCTGACGGAAACGTATAGCCGCGCATTTAAGCTGACCGTTAACGTCCATACCTGCAATCCAAAGAGATCCGGCATAGATTGAAGTCATTGAACTGTTGGCCGGTATGTAGTATTTGGCTCCAGTACCGCCCGGAAGATCCCACCACATGTCGCCGCCGGCGTTAACACGAACCCTCGCATTGTTGATATTCAGCCAAGCGAATGTCGAAGACGGAGTGCAGCCTGCAGTGGTGCCTTTAAGAGTCCGAGTCTGACCGTCGTTCATCTTGACTTTCTCGGCTCTCATTTCTGTCACATTAGCGATAAGCAATGTGATGATAAATAAACGAAATATAGTCTTCATATTACCTGTTATTTTCTGTTAGAAGTTAAAGATGACACCAAGACGAATCTGACGAGGAGCGGCGTAGTGACCTGCATAATCGACGTACAGACTATAGAGTTCATAATATGCGTCGGCATCGGTCTGTGTCTGAATTTCACGCTGCCATTCAGGAGCTGTGAGGTAGCCGTCATCATCGGGGTTACCTGTTGCAGCATAGACACCGATAATGTTTTTGGCATCAAGAAGGTTAAGAACCTGGAGATAGACGTTCAAATAGGCGTCGCGTCTGTTTTCGCTGTCTTTCTTGCCAAGTTTCAAGTCAAAGTCTTTGTCGAGACGAAGGTCAAAACGGAAAGCCCAAGGCAGACGTGAACCGTAGTATGAACCTTTAAGAATGTTCGATGTCGAAGTAAGAGGCGAGTTGACGTTGGAAGAAGCGTTGTAAGGAGTACCAGAACCACCGTTCATAGTGAGTGACACACCTGTATTGGCAAGCCACTGGATTGGTTTCTTACCACTTTCCTCGCGACGTGTGACGGGACCGTTATAGTCCTTACCCGAAGCGAAACGATAGTCGAGAACGATGTTGAACTGGTGACGACGGTCCCAAGGCATCGGGAAGGTCGAACGCAGATTCGGGACACCTGCCGCGATAAGAGCCTGCATCGTCGAAGTAGAAGCACCTGTAGCATCAGTAAACTGCAAGGTATATGATGCACGGAGTCTGACGTTCTTCGTTCTACGAAGGTCGTATGAAATGGTAGCACCCTTGACAGTACCGAAGTCGAGGTTGCTGTACGATGAATAATCCTTAGGATAAGCTCCTGTGTAACGATACATCTGAATCATGTTTCTCAACTCACGATAGTAGGCAGAGATGGTGATGGATGACGTGTTCGTAACTTTCTGGGTGAAACCGAGTTCGTAGTCGATAGTCTGAGACGGCTTCAGTGACGGATTGTTAAGAGTACCGCTCACCTGGTCGAAATAGAAGTAGTTGTAGATGTTTGTATAGATATTCGTAGGACGCTGTGTCAAGACATCGTAGTGGGCGAAGAACAATGCCTCATCCGAAATCGGGAATGAGAAAGAGATACGAGGCATGAAGCTCCACTGAGGATCATAGTCTTTGAAAGACTTAACATCGACTCTCTGCTGCTCTGGGTCTTTAAGCCACGGTGAGATACCGGCACCTTTATCAAGTGTAGTGGGGTCGTTTATTTCAGCACCTTCGGCATTATACCATGTATTACCCTCACGGTATCCGACGATGTCGGTGATTTCATCAACCTTATTCACGTAGATAGCGGCACCATTGCCGATGTTATCAGGAACATCAACAACTTTTCCACCTTCGAGAACGATTTGTCCGTTTTGGATCTTATCACCTACCTTATTATAATCGTAGAGGATATATGGGTCTTTCAGGACTTTCTGGTTGGCATCGAAGCGGTCAACACGGAGACCGACATTGAAGATAAGGTCTTTGAATGCGAATTTATCCTGAATATATCCTGCGAGATAAATCGGGCGGAATGCACCAACGGGACGTGTATAGTTTCCGTTAGCGTCCTGAGCGGTGAAAAAGTCCTCAAACGAAGGCTGTGAGGTAATCTTGTTACCTTTATAGTCGTATCCGTAATAGCTCACATACGAGTTTCCGTCTTGCGTAAGTTCATCCGGAGTGAAGAGGTCTAGACTGAATCCGTCTTGCAATGTGGCCTTATGCATAACACCGTCTTTGTCATAATATTCGATGGTATTGTCGTTAAAGTCGTAAGAGTCAATGTTAATCCAATCAACGCCGTCAACTTGGAGGCCGAGTGCTTCACGAAGTTTTTTGTCGAACCAGTATTGTGACTGTTCGTCGTACTTTCTACGATAAACGATAGTATCGACGAATCCGTCGTGTTCGATAATTTCCGGGTTATCCATATCCAACTGTTCGATATGGAAGTTGGCGAGGTTTCTCATGAGGTACCACAAGTTTGTACCGGCTATTCCGTAACTTCTTGAATTACGTTGCTCATACTGGAAACCGAGTTTTATTTCATGATTTCCTATGGTCATTGCAGCGGCGAGATTTACGTTGAAGAGGTCTTGCTGCTGGTATCCGTAGTTCGTCTGAATTGAACCGGGGGCGGCATACATACCATAGAAAGCACCTGGTGAACCGCTGTTCAGAAGAGCACCACCGAGTTGGAGGTCTGTGAAGTTCTGATAGTGGTCAACCGGATCTGTGTAGAGGTCGTAGTACTGTGTAGTATAGTTAGCCAACAGAGGGTTCTTGTCACTTGGGGTGAATGTCACGAGTGTATCGTAGTCCCATGAACCAAGCAGCCACACATTATTATAAAGGTGTCCATCCACTGTATCTGAACCGAGATAATATGACGGAGTCTTATAGATACTATATTTTCCGAGGTATCCATAATCCCAGATACGGTCTTTGTGGTCAGGATCATAATACTTGTAGTCGTAGCGTGAATAGTCAACCTGCAAGCTGTAATAGAAGTTCTTTATCAGAGATGTACTTTCCTGAGCTGTCGGGAAACGGTGTGTCCAACGACCATAGACGCGCCATGTCTGTTGATCGGCTATTTCGTTCTTGTCGTAGTTAAAGTAGGCACTGCTACGATTATAGACATGGTTCTTGCTTCTATTGAAGGTACCTCCGAAAGTGAGGTTCGTATTATCAGTGGTACGGACGTTGATATTACCACTAACGAGGGCGTTCCATGCGGCTGTATTTTGTGAGTTCTTCACATATTCCATCGAACCCATTCTGGTAAACTCTCCGTTAGGATAGGTACCGCTGCCAGAGCCAGAAACGCGGAGTGGGTTTTCCTTGATATAATCAAGCCATTCACCTTTGGCCTTATGATGACCTATTGCAGAGAGGGCACCATCGCGGTTATAGGTAAATTCCCCGGAGATGAAGAATCCGAGGAGGGCGTTTCCTGTTGATTTCTGTTTGATGAGAGGTCCCTGTACGTTAAGACCGAAGCGGCTGTGTCCGAATCCGTCAAGAAGTTCGGATGTCTCAAGTTCGACTCCGGCTCCGAATGTTCTCGAAGGGCCTTTTGTCGTCATGTTGATAATACCGCCGGTAGCGTCTCCGTACATAGCAGGTGTACCGGAAAGAAGAACTTCGACTTGGTCGATAGCCGACTGCGGAACGCTTCCGGAACCGATGACGCGGACACCGTCAACATAATAGACGGTACCGTCAGAACGGGCTCCACGCATATTGCCGACTTCTCCGTCTTCCGAGAAAACGCCTCCGACTGATGCAGCGACGGCGTCTGCTGAACGGTTAGGCATCTTCGCGATTTCCTCGGCCGTAATCGTGGCACCGCCCGATGTCTGGTCTTTTGAAATCAAAGGCACCTTGTAGTCAACAATCTCAACAGCGTCAAGCATTTCCGACTGGAGATGCAACGCAATGTCTTGGAAAGTGATTTTGTTGGGAGAAATGACAACACCGTTCATCACGAAAGTGTTGTAACCAACGAAAGACGCCTTCAGGGTGTAGGTTCCCGGAGGAATCGGGTTGATGTCGAAGTTTCCGTCAAAGTCGGAAGTTGAACCGCCAACCTGCGTACCACCATTCTCGAGAATGATGTTAGCGAAAGCTATCGGTTCGCCAGTGTCTTTGTCGGAGACTTTTCCCTGAAGTCGTCCAACCTGTGCATAAGTCAACGACCAGGACGTCAACACAATGCAAATCGTAAATAGTAATTTTCTTAACATACCTTGATTTTTTATGTTATTTATTATTTTTTACACTTCTTCTATTATTCACAATACACAATTAAGGGTGTAAAGTTAAGACAAAATTTTACACAAAACAAATATTTCGCAAGAAATAAAGAAGATTTTTTTGCAGGTGTTGAAAATCAATCACCCCAACAAGGACGTTTATTACCCTTTCTTGGTCTAAAAAGGGATGCATTGGCCTTTGAATTTTTTTGTCTGTTGCGACTCATAACCGTCTTTGTATCCGCAGGCTGGCTCTCATAATGTTGTTTTAATGCCTTCTCATATTCGGCGACAGCTTGTTCATAGGCCGTTTTTTCCGCACGTTTGGCTCGTCTGATTGCGCGACTTTCCGAATTACACGAAATAAAGGCAAGTGACAGTATTAAAATCAGCAATACAGAAAATATCTTTTTCATTGACACCTTTTAAATATAGGGATTACAAAAACATTCTTTTCGCTGCGAAGTTACCTATAATTAGACGTTTGTCAACTGCAAGTATTTTTATTTTATCAACAAATTGAAAAAGTCATGAGTTATGAATCGCTGCAATTTCCTCCAAGACGGCATCTGTTTCCTCCACGGTTTCGGTAGAAACGAGTTTCAGGCGGAAAGGCTTAAAATTAGGAATACCTTTAAAATAATTGCCCCAATGTTTTCTCATCTCAAAAACAGCCCGATGTTCCTCCTTATAATTAAGTGCATCGTGAAGATGATTGGTTGCGACTCTAACTCTCTCCTGAATATCAGGCTTGTCAATTATGGTATTTGTTTCAAGGAAACTTCTTATTTCCCTAAAAATCCACGGATTTCCATAAGTTGCCCTGCCTATCATAATTGCATCGACACCAGTCTCGTCAATCATTTTTCTTGCTGACAATCCGTCAACTATGTCGCCGTTGCCGATGATGGGGATATGCATTCTCGGGTTATTTTTCACCGCACCTATCAGTGTCCAGTCGGCCGGCTGACTCCATTTGGTTGTACGCAGTCGGCCGTGAATCGTCAGAGCACTTATTCCGACGTCCTGCAGTCTTTCGGCTATATCGACTATTTCACGATGTTCGTCATCATAGCCGAGTCTGGTTTTCACGGTAATCGGAGTTGAGACAGCCTTCACGACAGCGGCGGTAATTTCAATCATTTTGGGGATATTGTTCATCATTCCGGAACCGGCGCCTTTCGATGCCACTTTTTTTGCCGGGCATCCGAAATTGATGTCGATAATATCTGGTTTATACCTCTCGGCATACAAGGCCGCTTCGACCATTGGTTCCACGGCATTTCCGAAAATCTGGACTCCGAAAGGTCGTTCGGCCTCGGTGTAACTCAGTTTTCTAATACTTTTAACTGCGTCACGGATCAGTCCGTCGGAGGAAATGAACTCGGAATAAACGATGTCGGCACCAAATTCTTTGCATACATGACGAAACGGTGCGTCTGTCACGCCTTCCATTGGAGCAAGAAGCAAAGGAAAATGTCCGAAATCTATTCCGAAAAGATTCATTTTTTATATTTTTGCTGCAAAAATAGGTATTTTTATTGGTCATAAGTTGCAAATCCACGAGTTATTTTTTGTTCAAAAATCATTAACTTTGCAAAAACTCATTTTTAATGCAGACACCTATTTTTAATATAAGGTCTTTTTGGGGCAAAGCCTGCATATTTGCGTTGTTATTGTCGTTCGGCCTTATCTTTGGCAGTCTTTTGGGCATTGTCATCACGACGTTATGCGGTCTTTCCACTGAATCGCTTGAAGGACTCAGGATTATTCAGATTTGTTCGCAAGTCTTCACGTTTGTATTTCCACCATTGACGTATGCCGTCTGTGTCAGGCAGAAGCCGATACGTTCTTTGGGATTTGTCAAGATGCCGGTGTGGGGTTGGATTTACATTCTGACAATATTCACGGTGATGCCAGTTAACAATTGTCTTCAGGAATGGAATGCGACATGGCCACTCCCCGACTTCATGCATGACATTCAGGAGATGAATGAGGCTTTATCAGAGAAAATGATGAGCGTTGACAATTTAAGCGGATTGATTATCAATATTATCATGATAGCTGGATTAGCAGCCGTCGGTGAAGAGCTTCTTTTCAGGGCGCTTATTCAGCCGGCGATGATAAGAACGTGTAGGAATCATCACGCAGGCATCATTATAACGGCGGCGTTATTTTCACTGATACACTTCGAGTTATTCTCCTTTATGCCGAGATTTGCACTCGGTCTTTTACTCGGATACGCGTTTTTTACGACGAAATCCATTTGGGTTCCGATGGCGATGCACTTCATCAACAACGCCACCATAGTCGTATTGTACTTCTTCAAAGTCAGGGGAAAAATTGACGTTGACATTGACAAAATCGGTGCATCTGACAGCACAATCGTCATCACACTATCTGTGTTGTGCACGGTTTTGCTGACGATACCGTCATTTTATGAAAAAATATTCGATAAAGACAAATTGAAATGAGCACTTTGTTCACATTAACCAAAGCATTGATTTTCAAGTTTCTAAAGTTCGGCATTGTCGGATTTTCCGGAGTTTTTGTCGATTTTGGATTCACTTTTTTGTGTAAAGAAGTCCTGAAATGGAATAAATATGTAAGTAATGCTATCGGGTTCATCTGTGCGGCGACGTCAAACTATATTCTCAACAGGATTTGGACATTCGGCAGCGAAAACGAGGAAGTGATGTCGGAATACGTGCAGTTTATGCTTGTTTCGCTCATCGGATTGGGAATCAATTCGTTAGTGCTTTATTTACTCAACGACAGACTCAAATGGAATTTCTATATATGTAAGATATTTGCCATCGGAGCGGCAACACTTTGGAATTTCATCGGAAACTTATTATTTACATTCGCAGCATAATATGGAAAAAAGCATAAAAAGCAATTGGTTCAAGCGCAGGGCTGATAAAATTAAGGAATGGTATTACAGGGACGACAATCTTTTGAGGATTGTCCGTTTTCCTGGTACGGATCTGCCTTTTTTGGATGTCGTTTTGGACTTCATCAAACTTTTTTCAAAAGGTCACACGATAGACAGGGCTTCTGGAGTTGCCTTCAACTTCATACTCGCGCTTTTCCCATTGATACTCTTCACTTTCACAATAATTCCGTACATTCCGATTCCGCATCTTTACGAAAGAGTGCTCATGACGCTGAACACTTTTCTTCTGCCGTCTGGAACGCTTAACTTTGTAAGAAGCACCATCGACAACATTATGAACCAGCCTCACGAAGGTCTTTTATCGTTAAGTATTTTGATGTCGTTGGTATTCGGTTCGAGCGGTATTGTGGCCATCTTCAACGGGTTTCACAACATTTACGCGCGTTTCATTGGTGAGAGGAAGACCACCATGCTTGATTGGGTCAAAGAGAGGGCGGCGGCGATTCTCATGCTGATAATCATCGGAATACTTCTCATTATCTCAATAATACTGATTTCAGGCGGAGGAAGCCTCATTCGTTTTCTTGTTGTGAACGATATTCTAAGCAAAGGTAAGTTTGCGTTCTTTATGTTCAACGTAATTCGTTGGATAACAGTTATTTTCGGATTAAGTATTGCCGTCGGACTACTTTATTACTTCGGCAACCTCAAATATGACGAGTGTTACAGGAAAAAACGCAAACATCCGGCCAAAGACGGTAGAGAGTTCCGCAAATTCGTCATTTTCAGTCCCGGAAGCATAATGACGACGGCACTTTTCATACTCACAGGCGTAGGATTCAACATCTACATATCGAATTTTGCCAAATACAACGCTCTATACGGTTCCATCGGCACGCTCATAATCGTTATGATGTGGATTTGGATAATAGCGATAGTCATCCTCGCCGGCAACGACCTCAATTCAAGTATAAGACGAAAGAAAGGAAGAATAAGCGAAGACGAGAAGAGTACGAGAAAAACAGAAATCATCATCGATGATTTGAAAAAACACATCGAAAAGTTCAGGGAAGAGATTGAAAAACGCAATAAGGACATTGAAAAGAAAATCAAGAACATACAAGAAAATCAAGCAATTGTAAAAGACCTTGAAGAAAAGAACAAAGACAACGAGTTTATCATTGACGCATACGAAAACTTCATAAAAAATGAGAAGAAAAAGCACGAAGAAATGTCCTAAAGAAGCCGTTTTTTTCTTTTCAAGTTAAAAAAAATCAATTTTTGCAAAAAGAAGACAGAAAAGTTAATAATTTTAAACAAATTTTAATAATATGAAAAACATCAATGAAATCAATTTTGAAGGAAAGCGTGTTGTAATTCGCGTTGACTTCAATGTACCGCTTGACGACAAATTCAACATCACAGACGACACCCGTATGCGTGCGGCCATGCCGACTATCAAGAAAGTATTGAATGACAATGGTATGGTCATTTTGATGTCGCATCTCGGCAGGCCGAAAAACAATCCAGACCCCAAATTTTCACTTCGTCCGATAGTAAAACATCTTGAGGAGCTTGTCGGGCGCAACGTCATATTTGCCGACGACTGTCAGAAGGCCGGCGAGCAAGTCAGGGCGATGAAGAACGGCGAGGTAATGTTACTTGAGAACCTGCGTTTCTATGCGGAAGAAGAGGGAAAACCGCGTGGTATTGAGAAAGAGGAACCTGGTTATGACGAGGCGAAAAAAGCAATCAAGGCCAGTCAGAAGAAATTCACCGAGACACTTGCCTCATACGGTGATTATTACATCAACGACGCATTCGGAACGGCGCACCGCTCGCATGCTTCGACAGCATTGATAGCAGATTTCTTTGACAGCGACCACAAACTTTACGGAATGCTGATGTCGCAGGAAGTCGAAGCCGTTGATAAGGTTATGAAGGACATCAAACGTCCGTTCACGGCCATCATGGGAGGTTCGAAAGTCTCCACGAAGATAGAAATCATTGAAAATCTGTTGACTAAGGTCGATAACCTGATTCTTTGCGGCGGAATGACCTACACATTCAAGAAGGCACTCGGCGGCACGATTGGAAACTCCATCTGCGAGTTAGACAAACTCGACATGGCTCTTGACATTCTCGCCAAGGCGAAAGAGAAAGGCGTGAAACTTTATCTTGCCATTGATGCCGTTGTTGCCGACAAATTCAGCAATGATGCTAATTATCAGGTCGTTGACCCGATGAACATACCGGACGGCTGGGAAGGAATGGATATAGGACCGAAGACGCGCGAGCTTTTCGGCGAGGTGATAAAAAACAGCAAGACTATATTATGGAATGGCCCGTGTGGAGTCTTTGAGTTTGACACATTCTCAAAAGGTTCGGAAGCTGTGGCACGTGCTATCGGAGAGGCAACGAAGAAGAACGGGGCGTTTTCTCTCATCGGAGGCGGTGACAGTGTGGCGTGCATCAACAAATTCAACCTTGTGAATGAGGTATCGTACGTCTCGACCGGCGGTGGTGCATTACTTGAAGCCATTGAAGGCAAAGAACTCCCGGGTATAGCAGCGATACGCAAGTAACCTACTTGCAGATAAAAAAAATGCCGCCGAATGGCGGCATTTTTTTGTTTATAAGATTCTTACTTTACAAATCTTGCCTTGAAGACTTCATCGCCGCTGACAAGCATAACCGAATAGTTGCCAGCTGCGAGTTTGGAGACGTTCATCACGCCGTCGCTCATCACGACCGAACGCATAACGAGACGTCCTGACATATCATAGACGTTGGCGATGCATTTGTCCTGAATACCGTCGAAGCGCACTTCGTCAACAGCGGGATTAGGATAAACGCTGACAACGTTGACAGTTTCGTTCTCATTTATGCCTACGCCCTCAAAGTCAGTATGGATACGGCCGAGGTAGTAATCGATATAATCAGGGGCATCTTCGTGACTTCCGACGAACACGAGTTTGCCGTCAGACTGAATTGTAACATCTGTTGCGGCTGTGAAATGTCCTGGAACTTCGTTAATAAAGATACCTTCATGTCCGAAGTCCTCGTTCAAAGAACCGTCAGCGAGGAAGTTGACGATAAACAAATCCTTGGTGTTACCGAATCTGAATCCACCGACAAACACTTCTCCGTTGTCAGCCACAGTCATCTTACGTCCATAGTGAGCGAAGTCTTCGACATAGTGTTCGATTGAGATACCGTTGTCGCCGAACTCGCCGTCGAAAGAGCCATCGGGGAACATTTTACCAACGTAGATGTTGTACATAGCACCTTGGCCTTCTTCTTCGACGAATGTCTCGGTGTGGCCGAAGAACAAAATCTTGCCATCGTCGAGGATCTCCAGACCGATAATAAAGTCAGCGACTTCGCCGATTGGGAACTGCAGGAGGCCATTGTCACCGAAATTAGGATTGAGGTTGCCGTCTTTGTCCAAGCACAGCATTTCGCAGTCGTATTGGCTGAGGTAGATGCCGTCGTTCCAGACATACCAGCCGCCGGCATAGATATTTCCTTCAGCATCAACGTCGATGCATTCACCATAAGCCGGAAGGAATCCTCCTTCGAAATAAAGAGTATGAACGAAAGTACCGTTATCAGCGAATGATGGGTCAAGCTGGCCGTTCGGGAGATAACGCAGGATGCAGAAATTATCGTTATATGTTCCGACGAGCAAAATCTTTCCGTCGGGCTGCATGACCGAATTTCTGATGTTCATCGTACCGTTGTTCTCATAAACGACATAGCCGTTCACGCCGAAAGAGGTAACCACGTTGCCGTTATTGTCGAGTTTGGTCATAAATAGGTTGCCTGATTCCGCAGGGTCATAGGTATAGCCCACAAGAATCAGATTATCGTCTTCGACGAGTTCGCAGTTCCAGCAGAAATAACGGATGTCTCTTGGTGCGATGAAGGCATAACCATTGTCACCGTAGGTAGGATCGATAGTTCCGTCGGGGTTGTGGCGCATAACGAGAAGTTCAGACAGAAGGCCGCGTTCCTTGGTGAACATAAGGCGGTGCGTAGCAGTCAGGATTTTGCCGTCCGACTGGATTACCACTGTAGGTTCGCCGGTCGTCAGAGCCTCGAAGTTATAGATGCTTTCCACGACTGTACCGTTGTTGCCGAAGCTTGTATCCAAGGTGCCCGGCACGCTTTGCGCTTTCACGTAGCCGAATGCAGCTACAACGCAGATGATAAGTAAAAACTTTTTCATAATTGTAATTTTTAATAACACTTTTATTCGTTTCAGAAAAAATAGAAGCGCAAAGTTACATTTTTTTTGACAAAAATCAAAAAAAAATCACAGGTATATGTAATGATGGTGAGCCAAAGTGGAACGCATCTCAGATTTCATTGCTACAATACACTGTATGCCTTAAGTAGGGCACGGTTGAATATATCCTTGACAAATATTGCTCATATTTGTTTACAGGCAAATAATTTTTTCTTACCTTTGTTTCTTCTTCAAGAGAAATACTAAATACTGTCAATATGAAAAAACATTTATTCCTCGCTATTACGCTGATGATTGGCTTCACGGCTGTCAAAGCGCAAGATGAAAAGAAAGAAGAAGGCTTCCAGTTCACGACTATCAAGGAAGCCCCCATCACCGGCATCCGCGATCAAAACCGCTCATCGACATGCTGGGCTCATTCAGGCATCGCCCTGATGGAAGCCGAAGCACTCCGCATCAAGGGTGTTGATGTCGATCTCTCGGAGATGTTCGTTGTCAGTCATTCTATGATGGACCGCGCCGAAAAGTACGTCCGTCTTCACGGCAACGGCAGTTGGTCTCCTGGCGGAAAATGCGGTGATGTGCTTTACTGCCTCGAACATTACGGTTTTGTGCGTCAGGAAGACATGCCGGGCAACCGTTACGGTGGAACTCTTCCCAACCATACCGAACTTGATGCTGCCGCCACCGGCTACGTCCACGCCATCGCAAAAGGCGACTTCAGCAAACTCAGCCCTGTCTGGAAAGATGGTCTGCAAGGCATCTACGATGCTTACCTCGGCAAATATCCTGAAAAAGTGAACGGCATGACCCCGCAGGAATATGCGAAGTCGTTGGGCTTAGAAGCTGATAATTACATCACTCTGACGTCTTACACACATCATCCGTTCTACGAGCCGTTCGCACTTGAAATCGAAGACAACTGGCGCGGATGTCCTTACTACAACCTGCCCATCGACGAGCTGATGGAGGTGATGCAGTACGCTATTGATAAGGGCTACACCTTCCAATGGAGTGCCGACGTCAGCGAGCAGGGCTTCACCCGCAACGGTGTTGCCGTCTGCCCCGATGTTGAAAAGGCCGTGGAACTCTCGGGTTCCGATATGGCGCACTGGTTGGGAATGTCCGCCAAGAGCCGCCGCGACGAACTCACATCCAAGCCGATGCCCGAGATTGAAGCCACACAGGAGATGCGCCAAGATGCTTTCGACAATTGGGAGACCGGCGACGACCACGGACTGCTCATCTTCGGCAAAGCCAAAGATCAGAACGGCAAAGAATATTTCATGGGCAAAAACTCATGGGGCGACGCCGGCACTTACCACGGCATTTGGTATGTTTCGGAAGCCTACGCCAAATACAAGACAATGAACATCGTCCTGCACAAGGACGCACTTCCGAAGGTGATTGCCAAGAAACTCGGGGTGAGATAAAATCCTTTTGATAATATGACCCATTTGTGGAGACGCGATGAATCGCGTCTCTATTTTTGCGATTATTAGACGCGATAAATCGCGTCTCTACGAAAAAAACGTTTATTTTTGTAGCCAAAAAATGTATAGGCAATTTTTATGGACAGCAACATCATACTATATACAACAGACAGTGGCAGTATCAATGTGCAAGTGCAATACGAAGACGGCACATTCTGGCTTACACAGAAACGCATGGCAGAATTATTCGGCGTAGATATACGCACGATTAATTATCACCTGAAAGAAATTTTCCAAAGCAATGAATTACAGGAAAATTCAGTTATCCGAAAAATTCGGATAACTGCTGCTGACGGGAAAAACTATCTGACGAATTTTTACCATCTTGACGCCATTATTGCCGTTGGTTATCGTGTAAACAGCATACAGGCGACACAGTTCCGCATTTGGGCGACAAAAACACTTAATGAATTTATTGTAAAAGGTTTTGTCCTCGACAAAGAACGCTTAAAAAAGGGTCCTTCATTTGGTCATGACTATTTTAAGGAATTACTCGTTGAAATTCGGGAAATCCGTGCCAGCGAACGTCGTTTTTATCAGAAAATCACAGACATCTACGCATTGGCCATCGATTATGACAAAGATGCACCACAAACTAGGACTTTTTTCGCCACCGTACAGAACAAAATGCACTGGGCCATTTCGGGCAAAACCGCAGCTGAAATCATATACGATTCTGCCGATGCAACTAAGCCGAACATGGGACTTTCCACATGGAAAAACTCACCCGATGGAAAAATCCTGAAATCAGATGTAACAATAGCAAAAAACTATCTTACCGAAAAGGAAATCAATTCATTAAACCGTTTGGTGTCGGCATATCTTGATTTGGCTGAAGACCGCGCCGAGCAGGAGATTCCAACGACAATGGCGGATTGGAGCCGCATTTTGGACGATTTTATCAGCATTGCACAACGTCCTCTGTTAGAAGATTCCGGCCGCGTATCAGCATTGGAAGCAAAAATCAAGGCGGAACACGAATACGACACCTTCCGCGTCATACAAGACCAAAACTATGTTTCCGATTTCGACAAGGAAATCAAAAGGCTTAAAGAGCAATGATTTTCATATAGTGAGACGCGATTCATCGCGTCTCTACTTTTCGGCCAATTTGAAAATCTCTGGGCTCAGATGGCAATATCCGTTCGGATTTTTATCCAAATAATCCTGATGATATTCTTCGGCCTTGTAGAAACACTGAAGAGGCAGCAATTCGACCATCAGCTTTTGAGATGATGATTCATATCGTTTGAATATTCTTTCAATGATGGATTTCTCGCACTCGTCATGGTAATAAATGCCGGTGCGATAACGTGTTCCCTCATCTTCGCCCTGTTTGTTCAGGCTGAAAGGGTCGATAATCTTAAAATACAATTCGGTAAGTTCCGACAGGGAAATCACTGCCGGATTATATCTGACATGCACGCATTCGGCATGCCCGGTGGCATCGGTATAGACTTCCTTATATGTTGGATTCTCCGTTATTCCATTGGCAAAACCGACTTCGGTAAACGTAACGCCGTCAACTTTTTTGAAGAATTTCTGAGCGCCCCAAAAACATCCGGCGGCGAACCAGATGTCGCGCTCCGAACCATCGAGACTGGCTGCGATCTGCTCCAAATAACGGCTGTCGATGTCGTCGAAAGTATTGAGTTCGCGGCTGTCGATGTCAAGGACGGCGACAACATTGCCGTCATGCGTCACCGGCACGACAATCTCGCTTCGCGACTCGCTTGAACACGCGATATGTCCGGGGAACATCTCCACATCCGGCACCACGACAGTCCTTTTTTCGGCCCAAGACGTGCCGCAAACGCCTTTTCCGTAAGGGATTCGCACACAAGCCAAAGGTCCTTGAAACGGACCAAGCACGAGTTCGTCGTTTTGAACGCGGTAGAAGCCAGTCCACCAAAAACCAAACTCACGATGCAGCAGAGCCGCGACGTTGGCCATCTTCGCGATTTCGTCAGTCTCGCCTTCCACCAACGAAGCTACGACCGACATAACATCTTGATATTTAGCTATTTTCTTCTGAGTATTATTTTCTAATTTCATAACAATGACTTTATTTTCGTTTCCAATAATTAGAAGCTGTTTTGATTTCTTACAATGATAATTATATTGTATGTCATTTCGATG
>JAKSNC010000003.1 GCA_024400195.1 Bacteroidales bacterium | reverse complement strand
ATTATCTCGTCAAAAGGTCGTGAATTTTACCAAGTTATTTTTTTACCGTTACTAAACGTTAAACCTAAAACATCAAACACATGAAAAAAATATCTACAATAACACTCGCCGCATTGATGACAATGGCGGTATCATGCAAAAAGGACAAAATAGAAAAAACAGACAACGGGAACCCAATAGTGACCATAGAGCAAAGTCCCGATGTAACGAGGATCATAAAGTTCAACAATGACGTGAAACTGCGCCGCGAGAACCCCGACCTCCGCACCCGCGAGGTGATAACCCTCGACGAGGCGAAGGACAACATCGCCGACCTTTTCAACGCGGTGTATGGCGAGCCTGCCGAATACTACGGCGAGACGGAGCGTGCGGAGTTCAGCGTGACGCTGCCTGTCGATGCTGACGGCAACGTGCTCCTCGACGACGCGGTTGCGGCTTACGAAGAGGCTGTTGAGCTGGCCCGCGAGAGCTACCACGCCAGCACACTCGAAAACAAAGGCTACATCTGCATGTCGGCGACCATTGAAGAACAGCGCGGCGGCACAGCCGAAGTAAAACTCAACGGAGTCTTCGGAAAGAAGACAGAGGCACCGACGGCGGCAGGGTATTTCGACGAGTCGTTAAACTGGTTGTACAAATATGGTGCCGTCCCTTCATGTGATGAATACGAGGACGATGGTGCCGACGCCGCGCTTGAATGTGCGATGAAGGGAATGCTGATTGCAGGTAAAGCGACCACCCCGAAAGGATACAGACTAATCACTTACGGCGTAAAAGGTTTTGATTTTAGTGGTTACGATTATCAGAACCTGCTCTTTTATAGGGAAGGCGTATATGCTGATGAGACGTGCATATCGGGTGACCTGATGAACTTCTATTTAGACAACGGGATAGACATCATAACAAACGTCATACCCGACAGCGAGGGCTTCCATTGCGACCGCGGCAGCATGAAGGTGTATAAGGTCGTGTCGCTGACAGTGAAAGCATATGATAATGATGATAATAATCAAGATGCTCATTATTATATCACGCACAGATACACGGGGGAATACGGTCTGCAGGACTATATGCTTGCCAGTGCGATACAGCAGTATGACTTATAAATCGGCAGATATGAAAAGATTACTAATAACATTGCTGATGGCACTCCCAATATTTGGGAGTGCCCAGCAGTGGGTCATCGACCTGAAAGGCGAGATGCCATGTTCGAGGTTGACTTGCTGCATTGCTAAAGATGACGGTGACATAGTTGCTGTTGGCTATTGCGGGGAAAGCATAGAGAAACGTAATCCGATGTTCGCCCGCATATCAAGTGACGGAGATTATCAGATTCACGTTGTCGGCGACAGTCTGTTCGGCTTCCATAATCAGGGGCTTGGCTTCAATGGGATTACCAGACTGAGTAACGGCAACTATATTACAACTTTCCGTATTCCTGTGTCTGAATCTGATGCTGTAGAGTTCGGCGTAGTCGTTTTTGACGATGACTTCGAGATAGTCTCGTCAAGGCTCTACGTTGCCGATACAATCGCCGAGGACGTTTATGGCATTCATCTGCTGCTCGACGACGACGGGACGGTGGTGCTGTGCGGCAGTTACGAATACACAGTCATTCTCTCCAACGGCTTTGGGCAGACCTTCCTCCGTCCGTTCTTTTACCGCTTCGACGAATGGGGCGACTCGCTCTCGTGCCGCTACGTGAAACGGATACCGTCGGAACCCGGATACTCCTTGGAACATTTTGAATGCAACCAGATAAAGAGAGACCCGATGTCTGACGGGTACATCATCTTCGGCAACGGGACCTCCAGCACCGGCTCGGTGCAGTACATGAACCACAACTCCGTGCTGTTTTACGACCGCGATTTCTATAGTCGCGACACCCAGTTCTGCCCAGCTGATGAAAACATGAAAGCACTGTTCGAGGCAATGAATTCCGACACTTGGCTGTCTGACGACAGGATGCTTGTTTACGGTGAAACACTCTATACCTCTGGACCTCCAGGTGAAAGATGGCGTCTAATGCTGGCAGACATCAGCCTTGACGGGACTGTGAACAGGTACGACAGGTTCTACAGCATTCCTGACACAAGCGTCAATGTACAAGGAAGATCTTGGATGTCAATGGTGAACGACACCACGATATACGGCAGCTACTACATATACAAGGACTTCAAAGGCCCATTTGATACAAGGCCGGGCGTATGCCTGTTCACCAAGGACATGGAGATTCTTGCAGTAAGGACCATGTCGTCGGCATTCATCGGTTGTTATCCATCTGACCTGGTCTCACTGCCTGACGGCAGCTGCGTGTTGCTGTGCGCGCGTTTAGGTGTTAGCCCGTATCACTATGATGCCGTTGTCGTCAAGTTCTCGCGTGAGGACTTGAATCCCATCCCCTGTAGTGTGAAGGACATCCCGCATGACAAACTCCAGGCACTTGCCTTCCCGAACCCGACACGCGGGGAACTCAACATCGACATTTCCGGTCTGCCGAACGACACCGAGAACCGTGTGAGCATCACCGACATGCAGGGCATGGTGAGGATGAGCCGCATCATACGCGGCAACGGGAATCTGTTGACAATAGACGCCTCGTCGCTCGAAGCAGGGACATACATCTATTCGGTATCCGACACTGAAAAGGAGCTTCTCAAGGGGAAGTTCGTAAAAGAGTAGTCACATTAAGAAGCTGTTTTGATTTCTTACAATGATAATTATATTGTATGTCATTTCGATGCGATTTGCATATCTTTCCGGCATCTTTTCCTCGTTTCACTCCTTGAATAGCCCGCTATTCTTCGTCGCAAAACAAGAAAAATCTGCTCGAAAATCTAATGCAAATCCCTATCGAATAAATCAAAACAGCTTCTAAAATTAAAAACAAAACTAACATGAGAAACATCATAAAAATATCAATGTCAGCGATACTGGCATTAGGATTCGCGTACGCCGCGAGGTCGCAGGCGTGCGGAGGTATTAATAACACGATAACGGACAAGCACACGTCGTCAGCTTTAGGCCAGTCTAACAGGGTATATGGCCAAAACAGCACGGCGATCGGTTTGGAGAACATTGTCTCCAAGTCCGACTCAAAAAACGACTATGCCTTCGCTATCGGCTACAAGAATTATGCTACCGCCAAGCTCACGTTCGCATTCGGCGACCAAAACACCGTAAGCCAGATAAACTCTATAGGCATCGGCAGAAAGAACAATATCACCGGTGCAAACTCCTTCGCCATTGGCAACAACAACACTGTGAATTCCGATGCGTCAATTGCAATTGGCTACAAAATAAAAAACACGACAGGGTACGGCATAACAATAGGTTACGGGCGTAACACGACAGACAAGGTCTTGCTCAACAACACCGACGGCATCATGATGGGCATGAACAGCGACAAGCCGACGTTATTCATCTCGTGGTCAGAAACCGACGGCAGGACGGGTCGTGTCGGCATCGGCAACGTCACGGAACCACAGGCGAAGCTGCACATCAAGGCCGACAATTATTCATACGACGGCGAGGACGCGGACATCATGCTTGAGCCGACAAGATCCGATAAAAAAGCGGCTGTGTATTTCAGGAACAAGAACAACAGCATATCGGTGTCGGGCAACCAGATGATATTCGCCGCGCCGAAGTACTCGTTCACCAACGCTGACATAACGCTCGGCAAGAACACATCGACGCAGGCCTCGGAGATTTCGTTCACCGGACAGGGCGGCATCTCGATGTCCGACAACAGGATGAATTTTAATGCAAGAGAATACAATTTTGCCAATGGAGCAATACACGCTGAAGAGGTCGTTGTAGAGATAATGAGAGATTGGCCGGATTATGTCTTCAACGATGATTATCAACTCACAAGCCTTAACGAGGTGAAAAAATACATCGACGACAACGGACATCTGCCAGGAGTGCCATCGGCAGAACAAGTGTCGGAAGAAGGCGTGAAACTCGGAGAGATAAATACCAAGCTTCTGGAAAAAATCGAGGAATTAACCTTATACATCATAAGACAAGAAGAACGCATTCAGGCTCTTGAGAATCAACTTGACTCTATAACTAAAAACTGAATATCATGAGAACTTGTTTTATTGGCAAGTATATGAAATATCTGTGCTTGCTGTTGGTGATTATTACAAGTGTATTACCGACAAAGAGTATTGTGGCGCAAAATGGCACTCCTCCTGCGTCAGACTGGTATGATTTGTGCAAGGGAATCAATGAGAAAGGTGCCACACCGATAAAGGCTTCGATGGCATCAACCCTTGAGTCGCCTGTCAACACGCTTACCGGAGCTGTCAGTTTTGACATACCGGTCCACACCATAGAATTGGGAAGCTACTCCCTACCGATTAGTCTGCACTATGAGACATCCGGATTCAGGGCGACAGACATCGCCTCAAATATCGGTCTTGGTTGGTCAATCAATGGAATCGGATGTATAACCAGAACCATAAAAGGATTCAGAGATGACTCGTTGCAGGGGTATGATAACGGCAGCTTTGATTACATAGGATTCCTGATGGACGAGGAGAATCTGAATATTGATAATTTTCCCAAATTGATAAATCTGACCGAAGGTTGTTACGACGGTGAGCCGGATCTGTATTCTTTCCATTTCGCTGGACATTCCGGCTCTTTTATCAACAATGTTGATGACTATGGAAGAATTATCAATTTTAATGAGCATAACATAAAAATCGAGAGAGGGAATGATGAGTATGCATTCTCAATAACAGATGAAGTTGGCAACATTTATTATTTTGGTGGTGGCAACTCAAACGAACATATTGATGTCTATAAGAACAGACAGTCATGCATGACAGAGTCGTATTGGAATAGTTATGAAAGTCTTCAGATAAGATTCGCTTCGGGAAACTCAGGAAAAGACAATGAATTGGATAATGATTACGACATCGCGTGGCATCTATCGAAGATAGAAATAGCGTCTTCTGATTATGTGATAGACTTTGAATATGCACATGACGCCGTAAAGATCTATTTAGGGACAGATGAAACATACATGTACGGCCATCCGTTTAGAGATGCTGCGATCTATACTCCTTCGAATAGTTTTAACTGGGTTGCGCATAGGTTTAACAGATTCAAATATGCCAAGATTCCACGTATTAGCAAGATATCATGGAAGAAAGGTAACTCGGAACTTGGTTCGATTATTTTTGTCCCTGAAAACGAGTACAGGTACGATTTACAGAATGACAAGGATGCCAATCATCCCGGTGGTTACGCCATAATGCAGATAAAAGTGATGAATTCAGACGGTTCGGTCAACAATTGTATTTATCTGCAACATTCATACAATGGAAAAACTATTCCTACCAATAACGATTGTGATCCATCATTTTATAACACCTTGTTTCTCGACAAATTGTATTGTTGTGACAGTGATGAGAATACTTTGTACTCCTATAAATTTTCATACGACGGAGAGCATAGCAAATTTGCAAGAAATACTTCATATATTGATATGTGGGGATATATTAATGACAATAAAGCCAGTGCGACTGATCCTGCCTCTGTTTGCAGACTGATAAAACCAAAGATTTTCTATTATGAGAATGGCAATGACAATTCGCTGTACAATTCGGTCTATTCAGCATGGGAAAGACATGGCGAGCGACCGACATACACACTTGAAGGTTATGATATGACACCTAATGAAACGTTGACAGTTAAACACACTCTGTCGTCAGTGAAAACGCCATGTGGTGGCATAGTGAGTTTTGGATATGAGCCGAATGATTTTTATTTTGACAGCCAGACGATAACAGGGCCTGGACTGCGAGTCAAGACCGTCACATATGATGGTGGCTACACGGATTATCCATACAAATGGAGGAAAAAGTACTCATACACAGATGACAATGGCGTTACATCTGGCAAGGTGACATCGATTCCGGACTATGGTTTTTTCAATGCAACTGCCTATGTCAAAAGATGGAACTTAATCAATGGCGAACAGGGCGACGAATATAACAGAAATGTTTTTACGGCAAGACAGTTCTCCACTGTGTCTGACATGACAGGGACAAGCCAGTCGGTGGTGAGATATTCAAAAGTCACTGTAACTGATGAAGGAATGGGTAATACAGACGGGAAAATCGGAAAAACGGAATACCATTACCGACTCGGGTGGAATGCCGGCGAGGACTCAATCTGCATAGGCAACAATGAATATGTACACCGCACGAAAACGCGCAGGGCTTCGTATGTGCAAATAATCGAGTTAGGAGTGGATGATGCCTTCCCTTATTACACCCTGCAACACAAAGATAGTTCCCCTAAATTCACAGAACCGATAACGTCATGGTGCGGTGACTACCTTACGAAGGAAATCAAGTATGATTTAAACGGCAAACCAGTGGAATCAACAGAATATAAATATTCGCTTCACCCATCGATGAAGAGTTTTCCGTACCTACAGTCGAAGTATTATATCAAATATGATGTTCCATGGGCAATATTAGATGAGTATGAATTGATTGCAGATGAATTTCACAATTTTCAACTCGACATATTGTGGGGGGCAAACTATTATCGTACCGGGTCGAGAAGGCTTGACGCCATAATACAGACGAGATACAGCGGTGAGACGAGCAACAAAACAATCAAGACTTTTGACTATTATAACGTGGGTGATGTGGTGAATGTCGTCAAAAGCGAGACTGTCACAAACTCAGACGGCAACACGGTGCGCAACAACTACACCTATCCCTTCAACTACAATGTCAGCCCATTAAACAGCATGACAAACAAAAACATGTTGATGACGCCTGTGGAACAATACACGTCCGTAAATGGGATGGTTACAGACGGGGCGTTTGTCGAATATAAGGAACATGGAATTTTCATCAAGCCCGACAAGGCATTCAGACTACACACAACAAGGCCGCTGTCAGATTTTTCGCCATCAAACCCGGGCGGCAACCATGACAGCCGATATGATGAGACCATTTCCATCAAATGGGATGATACACACGCCAACATCATTGAAACAAGAGAAGAAGGCGATGTAACGACGACCTACATCTGGGGATACCACAACAGCCTTCTGGTTGCAAAAATTGAGAACGCGACATACGCAGAGGTGACATCGTACTGCAACCCTGAAGAATTACAGGAAAAGACAAACAAAGAGTTAGTTGAAATTTTCCAATACCTGAGGGAGAATCTTCCAAATGCCATGGTGACATCATACACCTACGACACCGCCCGCAACTTGTTGTCAGTCACCGATCCTTCAGGCAAGACGGCCAGTTACGAATATGACTCCGCATCAAGGTTGAAGATAACACGTGATGTCGAAGACAACATTATCAACAAATATGAATACCATTATGGCTCAAGCAAACAATAAACACTCAGTATATGAAAAAATACTTGTTATTATATATCTTCGCATTGTTAGCGGCAGATCTGTCAGCTCAATGCGAACGCCGATGGTCAACCGAGCTGTCGCGGCAGGGCGACACTGAAATCTTTTCGATTTCACCCGCAGGAGACGGATATCAGATATTCGGCACTTTCATCGATTCTATAGCACTTGACAGTGTGGCGTTTGTATCAAATGGCGGCAGGGATGTATTCCTTGCGATTGCTGACTCTTCCGGCAAATTACAAAAAACAGTGTATTTCGGTGGCGGCGGTGATGAAATCCCGGCGATGGTCATGGCTTCCGACAGCACTCTGACCATAGGCGGTCTGACAACATGCCGCGACGGGAAGCAAACCGGCAGCATGTTCGTTCGCACATACGACAACGAACTGAAAGAAAAACTCGACATCGACATCCCTTACATCGGTAAGGTAAAACTCGACATTGTCAACATTACGTCGGACACAATCCTTATTGGAGGCTCATTGAAAGGGACCATCAAATCAGGAAGTCTCTGCATCAACAGCCAAGACACCGAGCATGCGTTTGTCATTCGCTATTCAAGTGATGGAGAATACATTGATTCATGGTGTTCGGCAGGCACAGGGAAACACAGGCTTCATTCTATAGACGTGGACGGAGAAAGCATTGCACTACTGCTATCGGCGGCAGATGGCACATTCGTGACTGACACGCTGCCTGTGACCTCCTTCGGTCGGGTCGTGCTGATGCTGTCGCTCGACGGAGATTTATCCCCACAATGGGTATCATTCGCAAAATGCAGCGGATATGTCGAGCCGTCAAAAATATCCCATACATCATCCGGCACACTTGCAAGCATGAATTTTTCCGGCGAACTAAAAACGGCAGACTCGACATTTTACTCAACAGGGAGCTTGTCATCCCTCGTGTTGTGTTATGACATTGACGGCTCTGTACTCTGGGCAAACGAATTGGACGGAGGATACTGCCGCATCATTGACATGGCATGTTCCGACAGCTTGTCCGTATGTACCGGATATTTCTTGGACGTACTCACCATGAACGGCGATACAATATGCCAGTCATCAACAAGGCAGGCATTCCTCCTTTGCTTCGACAAAAACGGCAGACTGATATGGAATACCGACGTTGATTCTGACGGCAACAACACGGGCAGGTCGGTGCTTTTTGACGGAGACGAGATCGTGTTGTGTTCATCCTCACGGAAAACATCCTCGCGAAACTCCAATGGCATCACTTCTCTGTCTGACATCATAACAGGCACCAATATCAGCAAGTTCAAACTGAAGACAGATAATGATCTCCTCGAAGATGAGTCATCCGATGACGGGGAACATTGGCTTGATGAAGCCCACAAATCCCTGAAAAATGACGATAACGGTTTCATGTCAATAAACATGTTTCCCAACCCTACAAGGCACAAGGCATATTGGTGTACTGACGGCATCAAGGTCTCGGCTCTTGAAATATATGATGTGAAAGGTTTACTTGTAATCAGAAAAAATCTGGACGGACAAACATCTGGTGAAATCGACATGTCACGACTCGCCAATGGGACGTATGTCTTCAGGTTTATTTCTGAAAACGAAACGCATACACTTGAAATAATTAAACGCTGAATCAAATGAAAAAACAACTGATCATATTGCTCGCCGTCATACTGTCGTCCGTAGCGACGACCGCCGTGTGTCAAACCAACGACTATGCTGAGACCAGCGACGTATATGAAGGCAAAGCCGAAGTGACAGCGAGGGTGCGCGTCACATTGAAACAAGGTTTCCACGCCGTGAGAGGATGCAGTTTCCACGCATATATCAATGCGACACCGCCACCGTCAAACGGATATTCTCCCGAGACGGGTGGAATCACATCCATCGGAGATGTCCCGAACACAACGATGAACTACATAAAGACAACTAATATGCGCTCAGCAACGGACAGCGAAAACGACATACAAAACACGGAGCGCATGGTCGATGTGGAATATTTGAATGGTTTTGGTAATCCTATCTATTCTGTGGCAGTCATGGCCTCACCAGACAAGAAAGACGTGGTGCATGACATCATTGAATACGGAGTCGATGACCGAATTTCTAAAGTATATCTTCCATTCAAGTCGTCCCAAAACAATGGCGGATACGTCAGTAATGCCGTTGGGGAATGTGTCGCTTTCTACAAAGAAGGTATGTTGCCAACCGTCGATGCCGACGCGAAACCGTGGAAACAGATGCTCTATGACGGCTCGTCTCTGAATAGAAACGCAGGTGAAATTGGCATTGGCTCCGACTGGGAGAGCCATCCCAAAACTATCAAATACAAATGTAACGCCTCAGCCGTGTCTTCGTGGAAGGTGAATGACGACGGTTCATGCGTGTCGGTATCATATCCAGCCGGCTCGCTGAATTACACAGAGACCACCGATGAAGACGGACTTAAACACGAAGAATACAGCGACAAAATGGGCAATACCGTCCTTTCCATCCAAAAGGGAATAAACGGCGAATCGTTCAGGACGGTCTATGTCTATGACAATTTCAACCGCCTCAGGTTTGTCGTGCCTCCGCAAGCCTCATCGCCCAGCGACAGCAAACTGTGCTATTCATACACATACGATAAGAAAGGACGTGTAGTGTCCAAAAGCATCCCCGACCATGGGACGGAGTTGTATGTCTATGACAAACGCAACCGTCTTGTCATGTCGCAGGACGAAAACCAAAACAAACGCACAGAATGGTCTTTCATCATGTACGATGCCTTGAACAGAGCCGTGCTGAATGGTTATGTGATTTCAAACAAGACACAACAGAACCTCCAAGCAGCCTTCGACAATCAAAGCAATATCAACGAGGGCTTTGTCGGAAACGGCGGACGACTATACGGCTACAGCGGAAACAGCTTCCCGAACGTACTGAACATACTGGCAGAGAACATCTTGGCCGCCAACTGGTACGACAACTATTCTTTCCTGTCGATGTTCAACCATGATTATTCCTGTCCCGCACAAACGCCTTACGGCACCGAACTTCAAATCGACAACAGGGTGAAAGGACAGATTACAGGGTGCCTCGACAAGGCTGAACTACCAGATGGAAATGCCAACATGATTCATGTAAACTATTACGACTCCAAAAGCAGAATAGCATGTTCCGTCAACGACAACCATCTCGGAGGGAAAACATGCTGCTTCTTCGTTTATGACTTCTCCGGCAATCTTACGGAAGAATCTGTCACCCACACCGTTCAGGGACATGAGCCAACGGCGACAATCTCAAGATACGAATACGACCACGTGGGCAGGATTTTGAAGGAGTACTTCAAACTCAATGATGAAAATGAGATCATCTCAAAGGCATACGAGTACGATGCCGTGGGAACGCTCGCCAACACGTATCTTTACAGTTCCAACAATGGTGCCAACTTCCAACAGAAAGTCAGGAACCACTACAACATAAAGGGATGGCTGACAAAGGTGAACGACATATACGAACCCGATTATGATCTATTCTCAATGACTTTGTCGTACAACAAACTCGCCAAAAACATTAAAGGGGATCCACGGTACAACGGCACTGTTGCGGCGGAGGCTTTTGGCGGTAGGTTCGAGACACCGCATTGTTATTCACTCACTTACAACGGCATGGACAGATTACGCAAATCGGCTTACACCGAAGGTTATGAAATGAATCAGAACTTTGATGCTTTTACCGAGATGTACGACTACGATGCCAACGGCAACATCACCGGACTTATCCGCAAGAAGGACGGCAGAATAATCGACAAGTTGAAATATACCTATTATTCCGGCACCAACAGGATAAACAACATCACCGACCTGTCGAAGAAAGCCGACGGATACCCCGTCACGGGGGAGTCATACACATACGACTACTGCGGCAACCCGACCTACGACCCGTCGAAGATGGCATATATAACCTACAGCAGATACAACAAGCCGTTGGAGGTGTCGGCATCCGCCACCGACATGGTCAGATACAGCTACACTTCAACAGGCACGAAACTCCGCCGCGAGGTAACATCAATGTCATCGACAGCCGACGGCATGATGGATTATTCGTACAATTTCCTGTACGAGGATAACGAGTTATTTTGTATCTTAGCACCGTTTGGAAGGATAACGCCAATGAATACGTCAAACGGAAACCGATGGAGATACCACTACACCATCGCCGACCATCTCGGCAACACGAGGGTCGAGTTTGTGGCACACGACGGCACGCAGCCGGAGGTGGTGCAGTCATCGTCGTACTATCCGTTCGGGATGACACTGAGACGCGACGACTACGGCAACCGCAACGTGAACAAGCGCCTGTACGGAGGCAAGGAGCTGCAGGACCAGACACTCGCCGGCATCGCACTCAACTGGTACGACTTCGAGGCCAGGATGTACGACCCCACAATAGGACGCTTTCTGCAGACCGACCCGAAGGCAGAGAAGTATTTCAACGTCTCGCCTTATACGTACTGCTTGAATAACCCGCTGACACTCATTGATCCTTCAGGACAAGAAACCAAAAAATTTGAGACCGACGACTGGATTTATAATATAGCGATGGATGAATATGTGTGGGATGAAACTGTGACAGAAGTCATAAGCACTCCAGAAGGGTTTGAATATGTCGGGCCATTCTTGGATGACGTAAATTATCATTTTAAGGAAGCTCATCCGTTTATGTCTTTCGTCGGTTTTCATCCCGATTTTGGGCAAAACAGGACGCCATATTCCGGTGAATTAAGGAATGGAGGTTTCAATTTGGAGATGTGGCTTGACTCCCCGTCAGAAAATGTAGGAGAGGGCGCCGGAAAGATTGCAGCAAATATAGCGTATGGCATGATAAACGATCCATATACCATGATTTTTGGTCGTACGATAGGAGGAAGAGAGGTTACTTCAAATGAAAGAGTCGGCGCATTCGCAAATTTTGTACCATCTCTTATTACTGGCGGATTGGTTAAAACTGGCCAAGTTATAAAGACTGCTGGTGGTTTGAAAGGCTACAACGAATTCCTTAAATCCACCAACAAGGCTGGAATACACTATAGCGGCACAGGTTGGCAGAAACAGGCAGGCAAGATGTATAAGATGAATAAAATCGCAAATGGTAGCGTTGATGATTATGATAAATATAAATATTTCATAGATGTATTAGATAGCACTAATAATGATGAATTAAACAAGTAATATCATGGGACAAGTTAGAATATTAGGTGGCTTTGTCATTTGGTTATTAAAGGGTTGCAAAACAAATCTTGATGAGGAAATGTGGGGAGAAAACGGCACATATATATTTAGAAATATTGTTGTTGGCTACATCGTAGTGTGTGCGTTTCTCGGTCTTGTATATTTGTTTTTGTCTCACAAATATTCAGGTGAATGATTGTGGCATAATTTCCTATACGAGGATAACGAGTTATTCGCTCAATAAACACAACATAAACATTTGATTGTCAATAAAATAATTACAATTTCCCTTGCTTATGTCTGCCGATTTTCTTATCTCTGTAGTAGAAAAACATGCATAAAATCAGAAGTCGTATGATGGGAAAATCACTATCCCGAACTTTAAATTGTCTGTGTGAAGTAAAAATTAAGAAGCAGCTAAATTGATTTCCCGTGATTTTGAGTCGATTTTCGAGCAGATTGCTGCGCAGAAAGAGGGCGCACAACAGGCTATGTAACCGATTGATATTCTCTCGGAAGTTGAGCGCAATGTCGAACTTGTTCGAACATTGCCGAAACCAAGAAAGAACTGCGAAGCAAACCAACAAGATGCCGAAAACCGACCGATTTTTCCAAAAGCGAGAGCAGAGAAAGCTTGCTTGCTTTGCCGAGCGCAGGAAAAATCAGTAAAACTAAAGCACGCAAAAGATTTCAGAATAGCCTCAAAAGAAAATGTCTACAAATCGTGGAATTTATAGAAGTCACATTAACAGTTCCTCAATCTATATCTGAAATAAAAAAAGTGGAAATCTCTTTGAGATTTCCACTTTGCTGTCGTTTTGTAGCGGGGGCTGGACTCGAACCAACGACCTTCGGGTTATGAGCCCGACGAGCTACCACTGCTCCACCCCGCATCCTGAAAAAAGGCTTTGTTAAAAACTTTTAACCTTTTCGTAAGCGAGTGCAAAGTTAAATGTTTTATCTTTGCAAGTCAAGAAAAAAATGAAAAAAATTTTATGGGACACAAATCCGGATATGTCAATATAATAGGGAAACCCAACGTGGGCAAGTCAACATTGATGAACGACCTCGTCGGGGAAAAGATTTCGATAATAACGTCAAAGGCCCAGACGACGCGCCACAGAATACTCGGCATCGTCAACGGAGACGACTTCCAGATAGTCTTTTCCGACACGCCCGGCATCATAAAGAAACCGGCCTACAAGATGCACGAGATAATGAATAAGTTTGTGAATGTGGCCTTTCTCGACGCGGATTTGATTTTGTACGTCATCGACATAACCGACAAACATATTGACGATGAAACAGTTGACAAAGTAAAAAACGCCAACGTTCCAGTCTTCATCTTACTTAACAAAATAGACACTTCCGATCAGGAAACGGTTGAAAAAGAAGTTCTTGCATGGCAGGAGCGCGTTCCACAGGCTGAAATCTTCCCCATTTCGGCACTTCATCATGCCAATATAAGACATCTTTTCGACTGCATCATAGAGAAACTGCCCGAATGCCATCCCTACTTTCCAAAAGACGAGTTGACGGACAAATCGATGCGTTTCTTCGTCACGGAAATCATCAGGGAGAAAATCCTCTTGAACTACAAACAGGAGATTCCCTATTCTGTCGAAGTCGTTGTGGAATCATACGAGGAAAGCGAGAAGATGATCAACATCCGCGTCGTCATATATGTTTCGCGCGAGTCGCAGAAGGCCATTATCATCGGAAAAGGAGGCTCGGCACTGAAAAAGGTCGGCATCTCGGCACGCGCCGATATTGAGGAGTTTGTTGGAAAAAAAGTGTTTCTGAACATGTTCGTCAAAGTGGATAAGGACTGGCGTGACAATGAACAGGAACTGAAGAATTTCGGATACGTCACAGCAGATTGATTTTTGATTATGAGTAACATTGTAGCAATAGTAGGTCGTCCCAATGTGGGCAAATCGACTTTTTTCAACCGTTTGGTGCAGTCGCGCCAAGCCATCGTAGAAGAAACCAGCGGAGTGACGCGCGACAGGCATTACGGACACAGCGACTGGAACGGAAAATCCTTCACAGTGATAGATACGGGCGGTTATGTCGTTGGCTCTGACGACATTTTCGAAGCGGAGATACGCAAACAGGTAAACCTCGCCATCGACGAGGCCGATGTCATAATATTCGTCGTTGACGGTCAAGAAGGCCTTCACCCGCTTGATGAAGATGTCGCCGCCATCTTGCGCAGATGCAAAAAACACGTGTTCCTCGCCTCGAATAAAACTGATATTCCGAGCAAGACAAACGAATCTTCAGAATTTTACGCACTCGGACTCGGCGAAGTTTATGCCATCTCAGCCATGACGGGAACAGGAACCGGCGACCTCCTTGACGAAGTTGTCAAAGCGCTGCCTGACGAGACGACGGAAGATTTTTCAAACCTTCCGCGTTTCGCGATAGTCGGGCGGCCAAATGTAGGCAAATCGTCAATGGTGAACGCCTTCCTCGGCACAGAACGCAACATCGTCACCGATATAGCCGGCACGACACGCGACGCCAACAACACTCGCTTCAACGCCTTCGGAATGGACTTCATCCTCGTTGACACGGCTGGATTGCGCAAGAAAAACAAAGTCAGCGAAAACATCGAGTTTTATTCCGTCATGCGCTCCATCCGCGCCATCGAAGAATGCGACGTGGCAATACTGATTATCGACGCGACGACGGGATTTGAGGCTCAGGACATGAACATACTCCGCCTCATCGAACGCAACAAGAAAGGCCTCGTACTCGTGGTTAACAAATGGGATCTCGTTGAAAAAGACTCGAATACGCATATCGAATACGAGAGATTCATCAAGAGCAAGACGGCTCCGTTCACCGACTACACCATCGTCTTCACATCTGCAATAAACAGACAGAGAACGTACAAACTTCTTGAGACGGTCAATCAGGTTTATAAGAACAGGGAACGCAAGATTTCGACGCGCGAAATCAACGACACACTGCTTCCAATCATCGAAGCCATGCCGCCGTCAACGGCTTCGCGCGGACGTTATATCAAGATAAAATACATCACGCAGCTTAAGAGCCCGACACCGCAGTTCGTGTTTTTCTGCAATCTTCCAAAGGACGTGAAGGAACAATATATGCGCTTCCTTGAAGGTAAGATTCGCGAAAACTGGAACTTCAACGGCGTTCCGATTCAGCTTTTCTTCAGGGAGAAATAATATGGATGAAGCCCGTATAGACAAATGGCTCTGGTGCGCTCGTCTGTTCAAGACGCGTTCAGAGTCCGCCGAGGCTTGCCGAGGCGGACGTGTGAAGGCTGATGATGCCGCCGTCAAGCCAAGCCATAACGTAAAAATCGGACAGATTATACACGTTCCCGTCGGTCAACTTCACAAAGTCGTGGAAGTCGTCGGAATACCGAAGAGCCGCGTTTCGGCAAAAGACATCGCGACAGTCTATTGCGACAGAACGCCGGCTGAAGAATACGAACGCATTGAGATGCTTCACGCCTTTAAGACTGAATACCGCGACAAAGGCGCCGGTCGTCCGACGAAAAAAGACAGAAGAGAAATTGACAAACTGAAGGGATTGTGCTGATTAACAAAGCACCCCTGTCATAAGCCGACAGCCTTAACATTCGATTAGCAATGATTTTGAAGCAAAATCGACAGCGTAATAATAAACTGATTCCCTACTTCGCCATCTTTCCGAGTCTCTCTTCCAAGCCCTGCATGATGTCGCGGTAATGCGCGGCGGCGATGAAGTCGAGTGCTTTGACCGCCTTCTCCATCTCCTTCTTCGCTTCGGCGACAGCCTTCTTTAAATCGGCGATGCTGCTATATGAGACAGACGGTTCGGCGGCGATAACGTTGTCTTTGTCCTCGCGTGCGGCGTATGTCACGACGTTCTTCTTCATCGAGGTCTCCAAAGCGTTGCCTATCGGTTTTACAATGGTTTTCGGCGTTATACCGTGCTCCGTGTTATACCTTATCTGTATCTCGCGGCGACGCTGTGTCTCGTCTATCGTCTTCTGCATCGACTCCGTTATGACGTCGGCATACATTATGACCTTGCTCTGCGCGTTTCTGGCCGCACGACCAGCCGTCTGCGTGAGAGAACGCTCCGAACGCAGGAAGCCCTCCTTATCGGCATCGAGAATCGCAACAAGCTGAACTTCAGGTAAATCAAGGCCTTCGCGCAAAAGATTCACGCCGACGAGGACGTCAAAAGCACCGGAACGAAGTCCCGTCATTATCTCGACACGTTCAAGCGTATCGACATCGGAATGGATATATCTCGTAGGAATGTCGAGGCCGACAAGATAACGTGTCAGTTCCTCGGCCATCCTTTTAGTAAGCGTTGTTGCCAAGACGCGGAAACCGCCTTCCCTCACTTTTCTAATTTCTTCAACGAGGTCGTCAACCTGGTTGAGGCACGGGCGCACTTCGATGATGGGGTCGAGAAGGCCTGTGGGACGGATAAGTTGCTCGACATAAACGCCTTCCGTCTGCTTCATCTCATAATCGGCCGGTGTCGCACTGACATAAATCGTCTGTCCCGTAAGTGATTCAAACTCATCGAATTTGAGCGGACGGTTGTCAAGTGCTGCCGGAAGTCGGAAGCCGTATTCGACAAGATTCTGCTTTCTCGACCTGTCGCCGCCGTACATTCCGCGTATCTGCGGCACCGTGACGTGGCTCTCGTCGATGACTGTGATGAAGTCGTCGGGGAAATAATCAAGAAGGCAGAATGGCCGTGTCCCGGGCTTGCGTCCGTCGAAATAACGCGAATAATTCTCAATACCGGAGCAATAACCGAGTTCGCGAATCATCTCAATATCGTTACTGACGCGGTCCTCAATGCGTTTTGCCTCAAGTTCGCGCCCCATCTCGCGGAAATACGCGGCCTGCCTAAACATATCTTCCTGTATCTCGCGCGTCGCGTCTTTGATTTTCGCCTCCGTTGTGACGAAGATGTTTGCCGGAAATATAGTCAGTTCTTTCAGCGACTCTATCCGCGTGCCGTTAATCGGGTCGAAACTCTCTATCGACTCTATCTCGTCGTCCCAGAAAATGATGCGGTACGGAATATCCGAATAAGCAGGAAAAACATCGAGAGTGTCGCCTCTGACTCGAAATTTCGCGCGGTTGAAGTCGATGTCGTTACGGCTGTAGAGCGAATTGGTGAGTTTAAAGAGAAGTTTGTCGCGGCTGATATTCTGTCCTACTTCGACCGTGATGACGTTCTCAATGAAGTCGTCGGGATTGCCGATGCCGTAGATGCACGAGACGGACGAGACGACAATCACATCGCGGCGTCCCGACAACAACGCCGATGTCGCACCGAGACGCAGTTTGTCGATGTCGTCATTGATCGCCAAATCCTTCTCAATATATGTGTTAGTCTGCGGAATGAACGCTTCTGGTTGATAATAATCATAATACGAGACGAAATATTCGACGGCGTTTTCAGGAAAAAACTGTTTAAACTCATTGTAAAGCTGTGCCGCGAGCGTCTTGTTATGACTTAAAACGAGAGCAGGCCTGTTAAGTTGCGCGATGACATTCGCTATGGTGAAAGTCTTTCCGGAGCCGGTAACACCGAGCAGAGTCTGATATTTCTCTCCGTTCATCAGCCCCTGTTTGAGCTTCTCTATCGCCTGAGGCTGGTCGCCAGTCGGCTTAAAATCCGATATAAGCTTGAAATTCATACTTTTAGCGAACTATATGGAACGACATGACGACCGGATTATGATCGGAGTTTTTGTATTTCACGACATCGAAACGGCTCGGCACAATCAAGTCGTTATGCCAAATATAGTCGATTCTGAGAAGCGGAATCCGTCCTCTGTACGTCACTCCGAGTCCTTTTCCGACTTCGATGAAGGAATCTTTAAAGCCGGCGTTGCGCATCCTTGTGTAGGTATTCGACAGCGGAGTTTCGTTGAAATCGCCGCAAACGATGCACGGAATATCGTCTTTGGGAAGATTTTTCACAACATGATTCATCTCCTCTCCCCTTTTCCTGAAGCCGTCATACAGTTTTTTCAAGATGCCTTTTGCCACAGATTTATCGTCTATCGTGTCCTGCCTATCACCGTTTATATAATCTATCTCTTGCGAAGTGATATTGAACGAAGTGAGATGAAGAACGACAAGCGCGAACCTACCATTGTGTTTGGTATCAATAATGGTAGTAAAACCACTGTTATTCAATCTTGTATTATTCGTTGCCGCAATATCTATCTCATATTTTGAGAACACCGCATTCGAACTCGAAACATCGAGATAATAATACCGCATTCCAATTTTTTCAGCAAGACTACGTGCTGACGCATTATTCCGAAGTCCGGCTTCCTGAATACAGACGATGTCGGGCTTCTCCACTGAAACCATCTCGCAAAGTTCTTCCTTCACGATTTCTCTGTCACGCGTTTTTTTGTCTAAATCCCGAAAGTTAGCGACGTTATACGACAGGATTTTCAGCGCGTCGTCATCGCGGGCGCGGCTGCTGAAAGAATACGAGCGAAGCAGTCCCGGAACAAGCACCGCCGCCGACAAAAGCATAAATATAACGGCACGATACGACCTCGAAATCAAGAGGACGGCGATAACAAACATATCGGCAAAGAACAAAGGCCAGAAAGCGAGACCGAACAAGGCCGCATACGGAAAATCAGCCGTCGGCACGTGAGGGCATATAGCGCAGCACACGGCACCTATCGTCACGATGATGCCGAGACACACCAAAAGAAACGTCTTCAGCGTGTAAAAACAGCCTTTCCTCTTTTTATTCTTTTCAGCCATCGACATTATTGTTTTTTACTCTGCCTGAACAAAAACTCCTTTTCTTCGTCCGTCAGATTCTTATACCCTGATTTTGCAATTTTTTCGAGAATTTCGTCAGTCCTTGCCTCATCGTCAGCGCGTTCTCTGTTGTACTGTTCGTCTGTTTTCGGACGGCTGTAAGTATTGAATCTGTTATCGTTATTTCTCATTTTGCGCCTGATGTTGTCGAAGAAGCCGCCGACAGAGCCGTTTCCGTTTCTCCACATCAGAATAAGTACCAAGCCGAACAACATACCGCCGAGATGCGCGAAATGTGCCACGCCGTCAGCCGAGCCGCCGAAGCCCGAAAAGAGCTCTATGGCCGCGTAAATCATCACAAACCATTTTGCCTTCAGCGGAAGGAAGAAATACAAATAGATATACGAGTTCGGGAAGGTCATTCCGAAGGCAAGCAGAAGCCCGTATATCGCTCCTGACGCACCGACAGTCGTCATCATATTCAAATATTCCGACATCGGGACAATGTTTCTGCCACCCAGATTAACGGTCGTGTAGTTGGAAAGTTCGCTGAGAAAATAAATATGCTGCGACACCTCCTGAACCAATCCCGCTCCAATGCCGCATACCATGTAGAAAATGAAAAAACGTTTGCTTCCCCACACGTTTTCCATCGTCGAACCGAACATCCAAAGTGCAAACATATTGAAAAACAGATGTCCGAAACTACCGTGCATGAACATATAGGTCACAAGCTGGTAGGGATGAAAGTCGGAAGCCTTGAAATAATGAAGTCCAAGCGTTTTTGAAAGGTCTATTCTCCAAACTGTGTCCATCGCAATCATGGCAAGAAAAAATATACCGTTGATTATCAACAGATTTTTAACTACTGGAGGAAGGAAACTATATGGTGAAGGTCTGAATTGCTGTTGTGTCATGACTGAGCAAGTTTATTTTTTAATTCGTTAACATCCAATATTGTAAATATTCTTTTTCCGTTTGGGGCTGTTTCCGGCACTGGGCAGGCGAAAAGTCTGTCAACCATATCCCTCATCTCCGCAACAGTCAGTCGTTGTCCGTATTTCACGGCAGATTGTGACGCCATCGACCTCGCAATGCTGAAGGACTTCCCCATTTTCGCGCCGGCTCCGTTCTTGCACGTCTCAAGAATATTTTCTACAACTGAAAGAATATCAGTCTCTTTCAAGTCTGCCGGCGTGCCTTTAACAACGAAAGTAGTAAGTCCCATAGGCTCAATTGTGAAACCGATCTGTTCTAATTCCGGACGTATTTCCTTAAGCAGCGACGCGTCTCCGGCACTAAGGTTGATATTGTGCGGAAACAGTTCCTGCTGTGATGGAACATTGTGATTTTCAATCTGTTTAAGAAATTTATCAAACAAAATCCTTTCATGAGCCAAATGCTGGTCAATCACCATCAGTCCCGACCGCATTGCCGTCACAATAAACGACTGTTGAAGTTGAAGATAAAGGCCATCCTGATCGTTTGAAGTCGTCGTATTAAGGTTATCATTTTCGTTTTCGCCTTGATTTTCATCGTTTTCCACGCGGGCATCATGAGATTCGTAAAGTATGCGCCAATTTTCGCCGTTTGATTTCGGAGTCGCGTTTCTGAACGGGTTATACGACGGATTAAAATCGATATGAGGTTGCGTTATCGGCTTGTCCATCATGCTGGCCTGGTCGAATGCCGCATTAACATCGGTATCAACGCTAAAATCAAGCAGCGGCGCGAGGTTGTGTTGTCCTATCGCCTTTCTGACGGCGGCGTGCAGAATTGCGTAAACCAACTTCACATCGATAAAATTAACTTCGGTCTTTGTCGGATGGATATTGACATCAATATTTTTCGGATCTACTTCTATATCAATGAAATAACCCGGAAAGCTATCTTTCGGAAGAAGTTCTTGAAAAGCATTTTCGACGGCGTGATGCAGGTATGAATGTTTTATGAAACGCTTGTTCGCGAAGAAATACTGTTCGCCGCGCGTTTTTTTCGAGAACTCCGGTTTGACGATGAAACCTGAAATGGCAACGCTGTTGGTCTCTTGTCCGACGGGAAGCAGACGTCCGTCATATTCCTTGCCGAAAAGCCCTACAATACGCTGTTTGAGCGTTCCTCCGTAGAGATGAAACATCTCTTTATCGTTGGAAGTCAATGTGAAAGACACTTCTGGATTTATAATCGCAATACGGGTAAATTCCTCTACGACATGTCTCATCTCGACTTCGTTAGACTTGAGGAAGTTACGTCGTGCGGGCACATTGAAAAACAGGTTTTTAACGTGAATATGAGTACCTTTCGCCATCGGTTTGACGGTCTGTTCCTTCACGACGGAGCCTTCAATGACTATTTTAGTGCCGATTTCATCGGTACCGCGCTTAGTCATCAGTTCCACTTGCGCGACGGCGGCGATACTTGCGAGAGCCTCACCTCTGAAGCCCATAGTGCGCAGTTTGAAAAGGTCGTCAGCGGTTTTAATCTTCGACGTCGCGTGTCTTTCAAAGCAGAGACGCGCGTCGGTGTCTGACATGCCGCAGCCGTTGTCGATGACGGAGACGAGAGTGCGCCCCGCATCTTTAACGACGATGTCTATCTTATCGGCACCGGCATCTAACGCGTTCTCTACCAACTCTTTAATCACAGATGCGGGGCGCTGAATCACCTCGCCGGCTGCAATCTGGTTAGCAACAGAATCAGGAAGAAGTTTTATTATATCCGTCATCTTCCACCGATTTTCAAGAACATTTCGACACAATTCTCAACAAGAGGCGTGAAAAAGACCACATAAACTGCGAAAATGCAAAATGCGACAATACATAAAGTACGTATCTTGCTGAATCCCAAGCTTTTATTTTTGACATCGCCACTATCCACATCACGTCCCCACTTCGTCCTGAGCCTGATTCTCAACTTCTCTTCCTCACTCAATTCAGAATCAAGACCACGCGCGGCCTTCTTTCTCTCCCAAGCCTCCTTCTGAGGATCATAATAGCGTGGAACATAGTTAAATTCGCGACGTTCGCGTTTAGGAAAAAATGACAACATATAGAATAAGTTTGTTATTTGTTAAAGGTGCAAAATTAACCATCTTTTCGTAATTTTGTGCCTGTTTTGAGTGAATTTATGAAAAAGAAATGTCCGAGATGCGGTTTCGTTTTTGAATGCAGTCACAATGCCACTTGTTTCTGCGTGAAAATCAATCTTTCATCAACGACGCGGAAACATCTGAAGGAACATTATTCCGACTGCCTCTGCGAGAAATGCCTAAAAGAAATTAGCAATATCTGCGATTGCGGCGGTTCTGAAGACAGTCACAAACATTAAAATCAAGACAAATGTTTGAAAAGATTTTACACGTATTGCGCACTAACATCAGCCTGCTTGCGGTAGTCATATTTGCATTTTTTTCATGCGAAAGCGGTAATTCATCATTACAAAATAATGATAACAATGATATTACATCATCAAATATAAATCATCACTCCAAGTATTTAGCAATAAAGAATTATAAATCAGGATTTTATATAGTGATAAAAAATCCATGGGATGCAGACAAGACGCTTGACGAGTTTTATGTCTTTCCTGACAGCGTCGGCATTCCGCAGGAAATCAAGACCAAACGAATCATAAAATCGCCGGTCAAATCGGCGGTAACATTTTCATCGACGCAATGGTCGGTTTTCCTCCAACTCGGTGAAATAGAACGAGTCAGCGGCATTCTCGAAGGGCAAAGTGCGACGATTAAAAAAGTAAAAGCACTTGTAAAAGAAGGACTTATCGCTGATATAGGCAGTGAAAGCAACTTCGACAGGGAAAAAATCATCAGTCTCAAGCCCGACATCATCATATACACGCCGTATCCCACATCAAACTGCAGTGATTTAGAGCGACTTACGGATGCCTTGTGCGTTCCGTTTGCCGATTATCTCGAAAACACGCCGCTTGGTCGTGCGGAATGGCTTAAACTCATAGGAATACTCTGCGGAAAGGAAAAGGAAGCCTCTCAATGGTTTTCGGACATTGAAACAAGATATAACACACTGAAAATCAAATGCGATACAGTCAGTCGCAAACCGACGGTCTTCTCGGATTTACCATACGGAAACCAATGGTACATAGCCGGAGGAAGCAGTTACATCGCCCAATTTTTCAAAGACGCAGGCGCGGAATACGTTTTTTCCGACGACCATTCGGCGGCATCG
The DNA here is from genome assembly GCA_024400195.1 of Bacteroidales bacterium. Taxonomy (GTDB): domain Bacteria; phylum Bacteroidota; class Bacteroidia; order Bacteroidales; family F082; genus Limimorpha. Next base: position 66,273 of record JAKSNC010000003.1, on the reverse strand, counting down.
CGGCTCATCGACCCGGAAAAAATGCTTCTCAGGGCAGGAAACGCAGATTTCTGGCGCGTAACCAATTCTAACGCGTTCCCGCTCGAACGCGAGAAGATGGCGGCGCAAAACGAACTTTTCACACATTTTAAGGCTTTTCGAGAAAACAACATAATCGTGTGCGACATCATCAAGACATCTTATTTTGAGACGGCGCAATACCGCCCGGATGAGATTCTCGCCGACTTTATAACCATCTTCCATCCCGAAATATTGACAAATCACGAACCGTCATACTATCATCTCGGACTTAAATAACAACTTTACATGAACACATCAAACAAACTAACAATCATATATTTTATAACGGCATTTCTTGTAGGAATAGCTTTATTCGCGCTGAACATTCTGGTCGGTTCGGTACACATTCCGCTGCGCGAGGCATTACAAGTCATTTTCAACAAAGATAACAGTTCCGCACTGCACGTCATCATCTTCGACTACCGTTTCCCGCAGGCCGTCACAGCGTTGTTATCAGGCGCAGCGTTAGCCGTAGCCGGACTCATGATGCAGACTTTGTTTCGCAATCCCTTGGCCGACCCATCGATACTCGGTATCAGCAGCGGCGCGGGACTTGGTGTGGCTTCCGTCATTCTCGTCTCCGGCAGCCTCGCCGTCATCCCCCACTGGACAGCCCTGACGATAACAAGTTCTGCTTTTTTCGGTGCCGTCGTAGTGCTCGCTGTGATAACGCTGCTCAGCCGCCGACTCAACAGCATGGTGATGCTCATCATCATCGGAATAATGATCGCCTATCTGACGGGCGCGATAACCGACATTCTGAAGTATTTCAGCCGGAAGGAAGAGATTCACGCTTTCGTCATCTGGGGACTCGGCGATTTTTCAGCCGTCGGGACGTCAAACTTAGACTTTTATACCGTCACGATAATAGCCGGCCTTTTATGCGGAATGCTTTTATCGAAGACGCTCAACATGCTGATTATCGGAGAGTCATACGCTGAGAACCTCGGCCTCAACATAAGGCGCGCCACGGCTTTCACCATTGCCGTCTCGGGATTTCTCACCGCCGTCGTCACGGCATTCTGCGGCCCTATAGCGTTTCTCGGCTTAGCGGTCCCACATTTGGCCAGATTCATCTTCCACAGCAGCAACCACATCATCCTGACACCAGCCTCAGCACTCATCGGAGCCGACCTCGCCCTCGCCTGCAACCTCATCGCACGACTGCCTGGATTGGAAGAGACACTGCCGATAAACGCCGTCACAGCCCTTATCGGAGCCCCGATTGTGATTTACGTCATCTTCAGATACAGAAAATAACATTTATGCAGAATATACTCGAAATAGACAGTCTTTCAATTGGTTACAACGGAAACGCCATACTGAAGCCAATCACTTGGGCTGCAGCAAAAGGCGATATGATTGCACTTACAGGCTCAAACGGACTCGGCAAATCGACTTTGCTACGCGTCTTGTCGGGAAGGACACGTCCTATTTCAGGCACGGTCAGACTGATGGGCGCCGACATTCACACTTTCACACCGAAACAACGCGCAAAATTAGTATCAATAGTCCTGACAGAACGCCCCGAAGACATGTTCTTAAAAGTGAAAGATGTTGTGGCCTCGGGCAGGTTTCCCTACTCAGGACTCTTCGGAAAAATATCTGAAAATGATGAAAAGCACATCAAAGCATCACTTGAAGTTATCGGAATAAATCATTTAATTAACAAGGATTTTACTTCTTTAAGTGACGGCGAGAGACAGAAGGTTATGATAGCGAAAGCCATTGCGCAGGACACGCCGCTGATATTGATGGACGAGCCGATGGCCTTTCTCGACTACAAGAGCCGCATTGAGATTTTCGAACTTATGACGAAGATGACTTCCGAAGAAGGAAAAACCGTCATCTTCAGCAGTCACGACCTCGACCTTGTAAATCGTTATTGCGAGAAACAGTGGAATCTCGAGAAGTGGGCTGTTAGTTAATGTTTAATGTTTAATGTTTAATGTTTAATGTTTAATGTTTAATGCGGAATGCGAAATGCGGAATGTTTAATGCGGAATGCGAAATGCGAAATGCGGAATGCGAAATGCGAAATGCGGAATGCGAAATACTTAAAATCAAATTGTCTAATCGTCTAATTGTCAAATTGTCAAATTGTCAAATCGTCAAATCGTCAAATTGTCAAATCGTCTAATCACAAAACCTTCATTTCGATTCTGCGGTTAGCTGCCCTACTCTCTTCCGTATCATTGTCTTTCAAAGGTTTAGAGCTGCCGTAGCCGGCGGTTTTTATGCGGATTTCGGGAACGCCGCGCTGCATCAAGGCCCGCTTGACACTTTCGGCGCGGCGGAGGGACAAATCGATATTATATTCCTCACTGCCGACATTGTCGGTATGCCCGCCGACTTCAACAATCATATCGCGATGACGCAGCAGAAACGCCGCAACCTCATCAAGCATAACATCAGAAGAAGCATCAAGAACATCGCTGTCGAAAGCGAAAAACACGTCCTTCAATTCAACAACCTCGTCTTTCAGCAGAGGCATCTCGCGCATAGCATCGGGAAGTTCAAAAGAATAAATATCATATCCGCCGAAGCCGTCATCGCGTCTTGCCGAGATAAAGCCCGTTTTTCCATCAGGAGACACAACGATGTTCATCTCATCGCCGGAAGTATTCAGCGGAAATCCTATATTTAACGGCATATCCCATTGATTATCAATATTGCGCCTACATATAAAGACATCCGTGCCGCCCATTCCGAATTCGCCTTCGGCAGAAAAATAAAGCGTTCTCATATCGGCCTGAATAAACGGAGCCTTCGGATTATCACCATCACAAGTTTTAATACCCGTACTCTCAACAGTAAGCCATTCGCCGTGATCTTCAGTTCGTTTAGCCACAAAAAGATGAGTATCGGCGGCATTTTTCCCTCTCACGAAATATAATTCTTTTCCATCAGAAGAAAGAGACGGCTGAGACTCATACATATTCGTGCTCACTTTCCCGACCTTTTTCGGCTTCGACCACGTTCTATCCGCATTTCTGTCGATGCGGAAAATATCGCAGCCGTCGATGCCCGACAACACGAAATAAGCCTCGGTGCCGTCAGACGACATCGTTATCGCACCGCTGTTTTCAGGAATAGGCGAAAAAGGCTCGGCATCGCACCAGATGCCGTCATTTTGAGTTGAAAAATATATTCTTTCAGTGCGGAAATGGTCATGCGGAACGCTACGCGTGAAATATATCGTCCGTCCGTCTCCGCTTATACTGTTGATAAATTCATCAGCATCAGTGTTCACATGACAGCCGAGGTTGGCCGGATTAAACAAGACCGGATTCGCCATTGCATTCAATCTCCATTCGGCCACATTTCCATATCTCTTCAACGTCGCAACGACATCATCGCCAAGCCTTGATTCTTCAATGAAAGACGTTATTTCGACAACTTTGTCGTAGTCTTCGTTTCTCATGCAGAGCCTCGTCATTGAGACGACGGCTTTCGGACGCGAACGATACAGTTGTTCGAGAGGGATTCTGAAGTACCATTCCAAGGCGAGAAGTTCGTTTTTTTTCTCAATGGCAATCTCAGCACACAAGACGGCGGCATCAGCGAAAACGGTGTCGTCAACCACGCCGAACTGTTCAAAAGCCTTCTGTGCCTTATTGAAAGCCTTATCAAGGTTGCCCTGCCGATAATACGACACGGCTTTGTCAAAAGAAACACCCGCAGCCTTGTCTTGTGCGCAAAGCTGTGGGTGTATAGCGATAAGAATCAAAAAGATCAGAATAATCTTCGGCATGACGTTCACGACCAAAAAAACTGTGTTATCTGCGGTTTTTGGCGGCGAGCAGCGTGTTATGCAGAAGCGAGACGATAGTCATCGGACCACATCCACCCGGGACAGGCGTGATACGCGAGACTTTACCGACAACGCTGTCGAAATCGACATCACCGACGAGATGATAGCCTTTTTCGCTGTTATCGGGGATACGGTGCACGCCGACATCAATAACTACCGCGCCGTCTTTGACCATATCGGCCTTGATAAAGAGCGGCGAGCCTATCGCGACGACAAGAATATCAGCCTGACGTGTGAAATCGGCTATATTGGGAGTCTTGCTGTGGCATATCGTCACGGTGGCGTTGGCATTTTTCATCTTTCTCGAAAGAAGCACACTCACGGGCGTTCCGACGATATTTGAGCGTCCGACAACGACGACGTGTTTACCTTCTGTATCGACGCCGCTACGTTTGAGGAGTTCCATCACGCCAAGCGGAGTCGCCGGGAGGAAGCAAGGTTCGCCGAGCTGCATCAGACCAATGCTGTGCGGAGTGAAACCGTCAACGTCCTTATCGGGATTTATGGCGCGAATAACCTTTTTCTCATCGACATGCTTAGGCAGAGGCAGCTGAACGATATAGCCGTCAACGTCCGGGTCGTCGTTGAGGAAGTGAATAATGTCGAGGATTTCTTTTTCAGAAGCCGTGTCAGGCAGTCTATATACCGATGAAGTCATTCCGACGAGCTGGCACGATTTCTCTTTGTTTGCCACGTATGTCTTGGAAGCGCCGTCATCTCCGACGAGGAGAGCTGCGAGATGCGGTGCGGGTTTGCCGTGATCAACCATATCGGCTACCTCAGCGGCGATTTCTTTTTTCATGTCTTCGGCAATCTTTTTGCCGTCGATTATTTTATCCTGAATATTCATCTTGAAAAATATTTCTGTTTCTTTTTATTATCTTCTTCTCATCTGCGACATCATCTGCATCATTTTCTTCGGGCCGCCGGTCGTCATCATACGCATCATCTTTGATGTCTCTTCAAACTGTTTCAGGAGTCTGTTGACTTCGACGATGGAAGTTCCGGAACCTTTTGCGATTCTCAGTCGTCTGCTTCCGTTCAGAATCTTAGGGTTCTCGCGTTCAGCCGGAGTCATTGAGCCGATGATGGCCTCGATGCTCTTGAAGGCATCGTCGTCAATCTCCTTGTCGGCGATTTTGTTCATTCCCGGAATCATTCCGGCGATGTCTTTCAGGCTGCCCATTTTCTTTATCTGCTGAATCTGTTTCAGGAAGTCGTTGAAATTGAACTCATTCTTTGCAAGTTTTCTCTTTAACTCGGCGGCCTGTTTCTCATCGAATTGTTCCTGTGCCTTTTCGACGAAGGAGACGATATCGCCCATTCCGAGGATTCTGTCGGCCATGCGTCGCGGATAAAACACGTCAAGAGCGTCCATTTTCTCGCCGAGACCCACGAATTTAACGGGTTTGTCAACAACGGAGCGAATTGTTATGGCAGCGCCGCCGCGTGTATCTCCGTCGAGTTTGGTAAGGACTACGCCGTCGTAGTCGAGGCGGTCGTTGAAGGCCTTCGCTGTGTTCACCGCGTCCTGACCCGTCATCGAATCGACAACGAAGAGAGTCTCCTGAGGCTTCACGGCTTCTTTCACGGCAGCAATCTCGGTCATCATCTGTTCGTCGATGGCGAGACGTCCGGCGGTATCAATTATGACGACGCTGATGTTTTTGCCCTTCGCCGTTTCGATGGCGTTTTTAGCTATTCTGACAGGATCTTTGCATTCCGTCTCCGCATAGACCTCTACGTTTACCTGCTCACCAAGAACCTTTAACTGATCGATGGCTGCGGGACGATAGACGTCACCGGCGACGAGAAGAACCGATTTCCCCCTTTTGCTTTTCAGATAATTGGCAAGTTTGGCAGAAAAGGTCGTCTTACCGGAACCTTGAAGACCGGCGATGAGGATTACTGCCGGATTGCCCTTCAGGTTGATGTCGGCATGATCGACACCCATCAAATCAACGAGTTCGTCGTGGACGATTTTTATCATCATCTGCCCGGGCGACACCGCCGTCAGTATCTTCTGCCCCATCGCCTTCTCCTTGATGGAGTTGGTGAGGTCTTTGGCAATCTTATAGCTCACATCAGCATCGATGAGAGCCTTGCGGACTTCCTTCAAAGTCTCAGCCACATTAATCTCGGTGATATAACCCTGACCTTTCAGGACCTTGAAAGAACGTTCTAATTTTTCACTTAAACCTTCAAACATACGACTTTCGTTTAAACCACAAACTTACGCAAAAATCAAACACCGACAGTTGAATTTCACGACTTTATCGAACTGCGGCAATGACGCGGCAAAGGTACGAAAAAAATCAAGAAGTTAGAAGTTAGAAGATAGAATTTAGAATGAGGACAACAAACTTTTTTTTGAGAACTATTCTAAAAAAACAAGACAAAAATCTGCTGATTTTCTTTCCCGAAAGAAACAGAAATCAATATCTACTGAACAAATCGTAATGATGCTGCATATACGATTTGCCGTCTCTGACAATACTGTCGGAATATTGTTCCTCAATGTCTTTGACGACGAATCCTTCGTTGTTGGAATAGACAAACTCTCCGTTCGGAGTCTTCCATCCGAAGCCGTCAATCTGTTCATAGAAGGCAAACGGCCTGAAGCACTTGTTGAAGATGTCGCGGCTCCAATAAAACTCATCATGGCTAAGTCCCAACTGTGCAAGCAATGTGGCAGGAAAATCGACGTTATCGCAGATTTTATCGAAAGTCTTCCCTTTCAGGCTGTCAACAAGCGGCTCGCCGTAAATAAGGAACGGGATATGGTGATAATTGAAGCTGAACGACGGGTCGTTACGGTACGACGGATGGCTATGGTCGGCCATGAAGACAAAAATAGTGTTATCGTACCAAGGCTGCTGTCTCGCCACGTCCATAAGGAGTTTCAGCGAATAATCCGTATAATGTCCCGAGTTCACAAAAGTCTTCTCTATCTTCGGCCATGTTATCTCTTCAAAAATCTTCGGATAATCGTAGGGCGAATGCGAACTCAGCGTGAAAGCCGTTGCAAAGAATGGTTCCGGCTGATTCGCCAGTTGTTTGGCGAACCACGGAAGCAGTTCCGTATCATGAATGCCGAGGTTGCCGCGTATGAAAGGCTCGTTAATGTCGTCGCCTTCCACAATGAGGTCGAACTCGTTGTAACGCAGGTACGACAATATGTTTCCGTAGTTCAGGCGGCCTCCGAAATAGAAACTCGTGTAGTATCCCACTGAATCCATCTTCTTCACGAGAGACGGTATGGCGTAATATTTCTCCGGATGGTTTGTGAGCGTCGTCACAGGCACGGCAGGAAATCCGCCGAACACCGAAGCCATGGCCTGCTGCGACCTATTGCCCGTCGCATAGAAATTAGTTACAAGATAGCCGTCACGGGCGAGTGAGTCAAATGTCGGCGCGATGCCGGGTTCGCCTCCGAGTGCCTCTATGAAATCAGCATTCCAACTTTCCAAAAGGACGAGGACAATGTTCGGTCTTCTTGTTTTGAAAATCCTAACTGTCGAATCACAATCGGGTGTGTTGAGATAGTCGGCGCGCATCTCGGCCTCCTCATAATCAATATAATGAAAATCAGTTCTTGTCTTGAATTTCAATGTATTAAGAGTATTTTCAAACAAATTATAGCCAGTATTGACGGTGACGCTGTTCACGAAATAGTGTTTGCTCCAATATGCCGACGAAGTTGAAATCGGGATGTCGTTGACACCGCCGCGGAATCCCATAAAATAGAGCCCGCCAACAACGACGAGTGTTGCCGGAAACCACCATCTGTTGATGGGATGCCTGTTTTTCTCGTATGTCGGCTCAATCCAACGCACATACCACCAACTGAAAAGAAGTGTGAAGCAAGCCCACATTGAAATAAGGGTCACAAGTTGCGACGTGGTAGCAGTATTGACGACTTCGGAAGGATGTTCAAGATAGGCGACAGCTTTGAAAGTCAGCTTGGTACGCCATTCTCCGTAAATACCGGCCTCGCCCATCACCATCAAGACGTATGCTGCTATTATGACGAAATAGTACCATCTGAGATACTTAAACACCGATTCCTGATTAAAAAACGACACAATAAACATCGATACGCACGGTATTGCCGTCAGGTAGAATGTCGTGGAAAAGTCGAGAGGCAGCGCATGCCAGAAAATCTTCACGATGTCGTCAAGGCGGATATTGTCAACGACGACAATATCCCAATAATATATCAGGAAAAAGATTCTCAACGATGCAAAGAGTATCATCAAAAACAGCATCGTCTTCAAAATTGTAAAAAATATACGTTTCATTTTCGAAAATAATTTCCGCAAAGTTAGAAAAAAAAAGTCGATACAGAATCATCATTATTTCATAACTTTGCGCACCGTAAAAACAAGCTATTGAATATGATTAAGGAAAATTTATCTGTTGTAAGACAGACTATTCCGGCAGAAGTCAGACTTATCGCCGTGTCGAAGACGAAGCCTGTTTCCGACATTGAGGAAGCATACAACGCCGGACAACGCGTCTTTGGTGAGAACAAAGCCCTCGAGATGCGCGACAAATATGCTGTTTTACCCAAAGACATAGAATGGCACTTCATCGGGCATCTTCAGACGAACAAGATAAAATACATCGCGCCATTCGTTTCGCTGATTCACTCCATCGACAGTCTGAACGTGTTACAGGCCGTTGATAAGGAAGCGGCAAAAAACGGACGCATTATCGACTGCCTCCTTCAGTTTCATATCGCCAAAGAAGAAACAAAGTTCGGATTAGCCCTCAACGAAGCGGAAGACATCTTAACTTCTGACGAATACAAGTCTCTCACACACATACGCATCTGCGGCGTGATGGGAATGGCGACGAACACCGATGACGAAGCCCTCGTTAGAAACGAATTCAGAGAACTGCGCAATATTTTCAACACACTGAAAGACAAACATTTCGCAGGCAGTACGTTTTTCAAGGAAATATCAATGGGCATGTCGGAAGACTATCCGATAGCAGTTAAAGAAGGTGCCACGATGGTTCGCGTCGGAAGCAAAATATTCGGAAAGAGAATCTACGCGGAAGTGAACGATTAAACGCTTATCGTCTCTTCCTCAAAAAGCACACACAAACCACGATAACAATCACATAGGCGCTCCAGAGGATTGCTGTCTTCCAATAATTTATATGGTCAAGACGTTGAATCGGCACGTTCTCCGATGTCTGTCTTGTAACCGGATTAAGATAGACATCAGTGTGGTCCGGATAGTTGCACACCGTCCTTATATATGTATCAGAATCTTTAACGACATAACTTGCTGAGTTCGTTTTTTCGGCGGTAGCAAGAACACGTCCGTTTTGTCCGATAAACTGAATCGTCTTCGCCTTGCGCGACATAACTACGGAAAACGTGTCGCCCGACAGTCTCGCTTTCACAAGCCAAGGCAGCGTTGTATCCATGTCGGCCTTCTTTTCATCGAGTGTCTCGCCTTTTCTCAGGCGAAAATCAACGGCGTAGGTCTGACCGGCAACGAGTGCATCAATAATCGACTCGGAATCAAGGCGTTCTGCGTTGACGATGGTGAAGCAGTTGGCAACGTCAGTTGATCGAAGGACGTCATGAGTATCATCATCGCCGATTATGTAAACGAGATGACCATTTGAGAGGGCGGAATCCCAGTGAGCTTCGGAAACACAATATCCGTTGACGACTTCCATAAGTCGGTAGTTGCTTAGGTATTTGAAGTCGCTCGGGCTGTAGCCGCCGTCAACGAAGTCGGGATGCGCCGGTATTGCGAGGACAGACGTCTCCCCCAGTTTATTTAAGGTGTGCTGTTTCATGCTGAGAGTCTGCCAAAACGGATAGTCGATAAACCTCACGTCGTGCGCCCCGAGACAGAGTTGGTGTATTTTAAAAATCCCCCAGCCGTGTTCGTACGAAGGGATAAAATTCTCCTTATTGCTAAACGACTGGTTTACATTCATATAATCGGAGACGCCGGCGTATGAGAAACCAAAGAAGTTATAGACGCTGTCTATAACGGGCGCACTGTCACGACCATTGGTAAAGCCTCCGTAACGTTTTGTATGAGCATGAAAATTGGCTTTATGCCAATGTCCGCAATCTACATCCTGATATGGATTCACAAGCACGTCGCCGTGAAAAGCGACAGGTTCGTCAAAATCATAAACAGGAATGAACAAACTAAACGCCAACACGGCAAAAACGACCAATATCGCTACGCGGAGTAAAATCTTGAAGGCTTTTTTCATAAGGTGATTTTTGGCGCAAAGTTAACAAAAATAAACACACGGCTGTTTATTGTCAGCAAACGGGCAATGTCATCATATCTGTTAAGTATTTTTTTATTTCCTTTCATTTTGTTTTATTTTTTTTCGTAAAATTGCAGCCGCGATTTATAGTATCGCACAATATTTTTAGAAAAAAGAAGTTCTTCAAATAATTTAAAAACAATCGCAATGCGTAAAACATTCAATTTCAGTATTTTAATTACCATTGTTTGCTGTGGTCTTATGTTGTCTTCGTGTAAGATGGGAAAGCAGAAATCTCGCAGTACTGGATGGAACTACAACGACACCAAGATGGGTGGATTCTCTGTTACGTCTGCAAACGAACAGCAGACTGGTCCAGGTCTTGTATTGATAGAAGGCGGAACATTTGTCATTGGCAATACCCAAGACAATGTCTTTTATGATTGGAACAACACTGCACGCCAAGTCACGGTAACGTCGTTCTATATGGATCAGACCGAGGTGAGGAACCTCGATTACCTCGAATACCTCTATTGGATTCACAGAATATACGGAACTGACTATCCGGAAGTCATGAACAGAGCTCTTCCCGACACTCTTGTATGGCGCAACTCTATGTCGTACAATGAGCCTATGGTTGAGACGTATCTCCGTCATCCGTCATTTAATGAATATCCAGTAGTCGGTGTCAGTTGGATTCAGGCATGCGATTATGCACTTTGGCGTAGTGACCGTGTCAATGAAAACTTGCTGATTGAATCAGGCATTCTTGCGTTTGATCCTGATCAGAACAAGGAGTCCAATTTCAGCACTGACGCGTATCTGGCCGGACAATACACCGGTATTGTAGCTGATGGCATGAAGGACCTTGACCCCAAGGGCACAGGCATACGCGGTGTGAAGATGGAAGATGGTATTTTCCTACCAAAATACAGACTTCCCACCGAAGCCGAATGGGAATATGCGGCACTCGGTCTTATCGGCAACACCAATCATGAACTCATATCTGACAGAAGGGTTTATCCTTGGAACAGCGACGGTATGAGAGCTCAAGACGAGAACTACTATGGAGTGTTTTCCGCCAACTTCAAAAGAAGTAACGGCGACTATATGGGTGTGGCCGGCGGCCTTAACGACGGAGCCGCTTTCCCTGCACCTGTAGCGTCTTATTTTCCGAATGACTATGGACTCTTCAACATGGCAGGTAATGTTTCCGAATGGGTTCTTGACGTATATCGTCCGCTGTCATTCGAAGACATCGCTGATTACAACCCTTACAGAGGCAACGAGTTCAAGAGAAAAACCATCGACTCTCTCGGAAATATCGAGTATGTTCCTGCCACCGCCGAGGAGATAGCTTCCCGTAAAAACTATCGCGACAGCTATAATCTGAACTACAACGACGGCGACTACAAATCATCCATACAGAGCAACTGGTTAGATGCTTCGACTGACATAAAAGAATCTACAAAGCAGGTGTACGAATACGGTGCCACAACGCTTATCTCTGATAAAGCTCGCGTTTATAAGGGCGGCTCGTGGGCCGACGGTCCTTATTTCCTCAGCCCGTCTGTAAGACGCTTCCTCGATGAAGACCAAACATCTGCTACAATAGGTTTCCGCTGCGCCATGAATAAGGTTGGCGGAGCTTTGGCCGAATAGAATAACATTTACACAACTATAAGCCGTCATTAATTGGCGGCTTTTTTAATATAATATCATTAATAATGACACAACAGATTGAACAACTTTACGCCATCTTCAGGAAAAAAGGCGTGTTGACGACAGACAGTCGAACAATAAGCGATGGATGCATCTTTGCCGCACTCAAAGGCGAACACTTCGATGGAAATGATTTTGCATTGAAAGTGGCAGAACAAGGCATTGCGGCGGCCGTCATCGCCGACAGAGACGACATACCGAACCATCCTAGAATCTTTAAAGTAGAAAACACGCTGACAGCTCTCCAACAACTCGCTAACCTTCACCGCAAAACGCTGAAGACTCCCATCATCGGCATTACAGGAACTAACGGCAAAACAACCACTAAGGAACTCATTTCAGCCGTCCTCAAGAAGAAATTCGACATCATAAATACAGAAGGCAACTTCAACAACCACCTCGGCGTTCCATTAACGCTGCTCAGAATACAGATAGAGACACAACTTGCCGTCGTCGAAATGGGAGCCAACCACCCAGGAGAAATAAAGGAACTATGCGAAATAGTCGAACCCGACTACGGAATCATCACCAATATCGGGAAAGCACATCTCGAAGGTTTCGGAGACTTTCAGGGCGTTGTCAATACAAAAAAAGCCCTTTATGACTACCTTCGCGAGAACGACGGAACCGCAATAGTCAATGGAGCCAATCCTCTGCTGATGGCACTCTCGGATGAAATTAAACGTGTTTGTTATAATCAGGAAAAATCTTCGGCGACATCGGATCCATATCTCACCGTAACACTAAACGGCCTGCAAATCAAGACACAGTTAGTAGGCGAATACAACTTTGAAAACGTTATGACAGCAGTCGCTGTGGGAAGGCTCTTCGGAGTGAACGATGCCGACATCAAGGACGCGATAGAGGGATACAAACCCACGAACAACCGCTCACAGATCATAAAAACGCTTCATAACGAACTCATAATGGACGCATATAACGCCAATCCGACAAGCATGGACGCGGCTGTCAGAAACTTTGCCAAAATACGCAAAGAACACCCAATGCTCATTATAGGCGATATGCGCGAACTCGGAGACGAATCGCAAAGCGAACACCGCAAGATAATCTCCCTTGTCGAAGAATGCGGATTCAAAGAAGTATTCCTTGTCGGAAAAGAGATGACATCCGCTGCAGAAGGACGCTTTACGACTTTCGAAAACACCAACGAACTCTGCGACTTCCTGAAGACGCATCGTATTACCGACAAACACATACTTATAAAAGGTTCGCGTGGAATCAGATTGGAGAAAGTGCTTGAATATCTGTAAAACAGAACTTTTATGATTCGTAAAAACGTCATAGGCCTCATGTCGGGCAGCTCGCTTGACGGTTTGGACATCGTCGATGCCGATTTCCTTTTTGACGGAAAATGGCATTTCGACATTATCAAAGCCGAGAATATTCCGTACGATTCTGTCTGGACGAAAAAACTTTCAGATGCGTTCACCCAGAACATCGAATCCATCAAAAAGATTGATATAGAGTATGGTGATTTCATCGGCGAATGCACATCCGACTTCATCAAAAGGAATCAGCTGCATCCCGACCTGATAGCGTCGCACGGACACACCGTTTTTCATCGGCCCGAGGAAAAATACACGCTGCAGATTGGCTGCGGGCGCAATATAGCCGACAAATGCGGGGTGACGGTCATTAACAACTTCAGAGCCGAAGACGTTTCCAAAGGAGGTCAGGGTGCGCCTCTCGTCCCTGTTGGCGATAAGCTTTTGTTCTCCGATTACCAATTCTGCCTTAACATCGGAGGAATTTCAAATATTTCTTTCGACCTGAACGACAAACGCATCGCATACGACATCTGTATCGCCAACCAACTTTTGAACTACATCGCCCAGAAAAAAGGACTCGAATATGACAAAGACGGCGTGATAGCATCAAACGGAATTGTAAATGAAGAACTTCTGCATTTTTTAAAAAACAACGAATATTACTTAAAGCCTGCACCAAAATCATTAGGAAGAGAGTTTTTCGAGACTTTTCAAAGAAAGACAATTGACGAAAGCCGTCTTAGGATTGAAGATTTAGAAGCCACAGCAGTCGAGTATATCGCGTCCGAAATTGCAAAATCGGTCAACGGGCTGCCTTCGGGAAAGATGCTCGTTACCGGAGGCGGAGCACTTAACAAATTTTTAATCAATAGGATAGATAGTCTTTGCAAACACAAAATCGTCATTCCACAAAAGGACATAATTGATTACAAAGAAGCATTGATATTCGCTTTTTTGGGATTATTAAAAGATTTGGGACAGACAAATGTGTTTTGTTCCGTCACAGGCGCAAAATCCGACAGTTCAAGCGGAGACGTATGGAAAATTAAATGTTAAAAATTGTAAAAAAAAAGGCGTTTTTTTGAAGAAAGTCCTTACTTTTGCATTTCAAATTCTAAAGAAAATAGAAATATAAAAAAATATACGCTATGGAAATTATCGGAAAAGTTTTTCAATTGGGAAATGTTGTTGAAGGCACATCAGCCAGAGGTCCGTGGAAGAAGCAGGAACTCATCATCGAGACGGTGGAACAGTTTCCGCGCAAGGTCTGTTTGTCGTGTTGGGGTGACCGCGTAGCAGAAGCATCCAATTTCGCCATTGGTCAGATGATAAAGGCTCAGATTAGCATCGAGTCTCGCGAGTTCAACGGCAAGTGGTACACCGACGTGCGTCCGTTCAGATTCGACAACGCGGAAACGGCAACGCAAGTACAGCCGCAAGCTAAGCCACAACCACAGATGCAACCACAACACACATCACAACCGATGCCGCAGTTCTCACAGACTCAGCCGGAAGACTTCGCCGCCACCGACAACGGCGACGACCTGCCATTCTAAGTTACATTTAAAAATCCACATCATTGAAACAAAACGGAAGCATTTTAACAAACGCTTCCGTTTTGTTTTGGCGTATCTGACTTTTTGCTGAGACACAAAAGCGGCATGAACGTCAGCAGGCCGTTAACGATAAGTATTTCAAAACCAAACTGATAGCCCCAGAACAGTTCTTGTGAATACAGATTCAGAAGGTAGCTGACTATTGGCGATGCCACCGCGACCCATGGCACGATTTTGTCGTTCACGGTTCTATTCTTCACAAAAAGTCCGAAGGCGAACAAGCCGAGCAGAGGCCCGTATGTATAGCCTGCTATCTGGAAAAGCCTATCAATGAGCGATTCGTTGTGGAAAGGACGGAACGCGATGATAACCAACAGATAAAGTATAGCAAAAACAACATGTGTCAGTTTACGGATATGCGTTTTTTTCTTTTCATCAACATTGTTTTTTCTGTCAAGATGGAGGAAATCGAAACAGAACGTCGTTGTCAAAGCCGTCAAGGTGCCGTCTGCGCTCGAATATCCTGCGGCAACGAGTCCTAAGACGAAGACGATAGCCGTGAAATGTCCCATAGAAAACGCTATCGACGGAAAAATCTTGTCGTTCACCACTACCCCGTCGGCATTCGTCGGCAGATTGAAACCTGTATATTGCGCATAGCATATCAGGGCTGCGCCGAGACAGAGGAACAAGATATTTACGAAAATATAAAGCATACTCGACGTCAAAACATTTTTCTGCGCATCACGAAGGTTCTTGCATGTCAGGTTTTTCTGCATCATATCCTGATCGAGACCGGTCATTGTGATAGTTATGAAGGCACCGCCGAGAATCTGTTTCAGAAAATATTTGTTATGCGTCGGCTCTGTTTCAAAAACTTTGGCGAAACCGTTTTCTTTAGAAAAAGCGAACAAATCTCCAAGTGAAATATCGAGACGGCGGAAGATGAACACCACCGTGGTGACGGCTGCAAGCAACAAGAACGTCGTCTGAAGCGTATCTGTCCACACGACCGTCTTTATTCCACCCTTGAAAGTGTATAGAAGTATAAGCACAATAAAGATAAGTGCGGGAATCCAGAAAGGAAGACCCCATTCTTTAAAGATGAACTCGTAAAGTACAAAGACGACAAGGTACATTCTCAACGCCGAACCGAGAAGACGCGAAAGAATGAAAAAGGCGGAACCAGTCTTTTCGGTATCGGCTCCGAACCTCATTTCGAGATACGTGTATATTGATGTGAGGTTGAATTTATAGTACAGAGGCAGAAGGAGAAAGGCTATCACGGCATAGCCGACGACATAGCCGAGCACAACGCCCAAGTAAGTAAACTGTCCAGTATAAACGCCGCCGGGGACTGACATAAAGGTGACACCCGAAAGCGACGCTCCTATCATCCCGTATGCAACGACAAACCACGGCGACTTCCTGTTACCTGTGAAAAACGACATGTTATCAGAACGTTTGGAAGACAAACGCGCCACGAGGAACAACATCGCGGTATAAATCACGAAGACTATAAGAATCAGTGTTTCCATTGTTTTGCAAAATTGTATAGGTTTTCAAAATTATCGTCAGGCTGAGTTTTGCATTCGTCATTGCCGACGAAGACCGTCATCATACCGGCGTTTTTACCGAATTTTATATCGGAGTCGGCATCGCCAATCATAATAGACTTTGATAAATCTATTTCAGGGAAATCGGCCTTTGCCATGAAAGCCATCTTCGGACTCGGTTTCCTGAAATTATCCGGTTCCGACTTCAGTTGCGGACACGAATAAATCTTGTCGATTCGTCCGTTCTGATTTTCAATATTCTGAAGCATAAAGGAATGCACTTCGTCAAGTTGTGACATCGTCATAAGTCCTTTCCCCACGCCCTGCTGATTCGTCACAAGAATTATGCGCCCGAACACCTTATTAAATATAGACATTGCTTCAAGGACGCCGTCAATAAACTCGAACTCGTCTATATTTTTGACGTAATCATCTATCAATCTGACATTTATAACACCGTCTCTGTCGAGAAAGAGCGTCCAAGTGTTGTCAACAAGTTCAGTCCAGTTTTTCATTTCGATGGGAACATTCCGGCTTCGACAAGTTCGCAGATGATATGCCCGATCATTATGTGGGCTTCTTGGATTCGCGGCGTGCAACGACTCGGCACGTTGAGTAGGATGTCGCAGACATCAGCCATTTTGCCGCCCGTCTCACCTGTAAAACCAATGATTTTCACGCCTTTTTCTTTAGCCACTTCGATGGCTTTCATAACGTTTTTCGAGTTTCCGGAGGTGCTTATAGCGACGAGGACGTCACCTTTTCTTGATCCGCACTGCATCATTCTCGAAAACACGTCGTCGTATGAATAATCGTTTGCCACTGCTGTGACGTAACTCGAATTGACGTGCAGAGCCTCAGCATTGAGCGACGGGCGGTCGATATAGAAACGGCAGCTCAATTCGGCGGCGAGATGTTGTGCGTCGGCGGCGCTTCCACCGTTTCCGCAGAAATGAATCTTTCCATCATTTTTAAGTGAGTTGATGCAGACCTCCGCCGCGTTTTCTATCTTCTTCAGAAAGGCTTCGTCCGACAAAATACGCTGTTTGGTATCAATAGAAGCCTTAATGTCTTCAAAAATAACGCTATTCATTTAAATTGATTTTTTGCAAAGTTAGGCAAAATAAATGTCAGAGAAAAAGAAAAAATCAAGATATTTGCGCAAAGTTTTAGCGAATGAAAGCACTTTATACAATTCTTCTTCTTTTGACCTCAAATATCTTCATGACATTTGCGTGGTATGGCAATTTAAAACTGACTGAGATGCGTCTCATCGACAACTGGCCGCTCATCTTAATCATACTCGCGTCGTGGGGCGTGGCTTTGATTGAATACAGTTTCCTCGTGCCGGCAAACCGTATCGGCTCGATGACGACAGGCGGGCCGTTTAGTCTCGTGCAACTCAAAGTCATACAGGAAGTCATCAGCCTGATTGTCTTCATGATAATCAGTATCAAGGTCTTTAAAATGGGTGAATTTACGTGGAATCAACTTATAGCTTTCGGATTCCTCATCCTCGCAGTGTATTTTATCTTCAAAAAATAAAAATCAATTTACATTAAAATTATAAAGAAATGAAATTCTACGACGTTGACGACATCTTCACTTTCGGAAAATACGAAAACGACACATTGGCCGAAGTTTATGAGAAAGACCCGAAATATATTAAATATTGTCAGGACAACATCGACGACTTCTATATCTCGCCTTCGGTTTTGAAAGAACTGAAAAACATAAAGAAAATGAGCAACGACAACAAGCTGCTCAACACGAACCTTGACGAGATGAGCGACGACGAGATAGCCGATTTTTTGAAGGAGATGAACGAGACCGAGGATTTCGATCCGAGTCAGTTTGAGGATTTCGAATATGACGAAGAAAACGACACCTACGGCGAGGAACTCAACGAAGACGAACTCTTCGGCGAGGAAGACGAAGATGACGAAGACTTTTTAGACGAGTTTAGCGACAGTTACGACGAGAGATATTAAAAATTCAGGACCAACACAATTACTCGCTGATTTAGAATTTGGATTCAATATCCATTCTTTCGTGTAAAATTCTTATTATAGTTACAAGATTTTCAGAAGAATACTTGTAAAAAATCAAATGCTTACGACAATGCCGGCATTTTAGTCCGGGTTGTATTTCAGAGTATTCCTTGTCTGCATTAAAACAGTCTTTACAAATGCTCTCGCAAGCGGCTATCAAATCATGATAATACTGATCGGCCTGCTTTTCTGACCAGACTTCGCACGAATAAAGCCAGATAGAATCCAAATCTTCTACTGCTTTATTTGTCAATTGATAATTAGCCATTGCGATGCCGTTTCTTTAATTCTTGCAAATGGTTTTGGGAGTCAAATTTTTCGCAAATGCCGCTTTCTTCACCTTCGTGGATAGCAGCACTCAGTTGCTGTAGTTTTTTTTCGCTTTCCTCCAAAAGCCGCAAACCAGCACGAATCACTTCGCTTGCATTATTGTATCGTCCCGATTGGATTGTAGTACTGATAAAACTTTCAAAATAAGAACCTAAAGCTACCGATGTATTTTTCATTAACCATAAAATTTTATTGCCGCAAAGTTACCAAATTTTGGTAACACATTCCCGTTCTTTCATAACTTTTTTGAAAAAATCGATTGCATCAATCGAAATATCTCTTGCAACATGTTGCCTTCTGAAGTTAAGCAACTTCTAAAAAATATCAAAAAATGACATGTCGGCATCGAAAGGAAACGAAAAAAGCCTTATCTTTGCGCGTCATTTTGGGGGAGTCGCATAGTGGCAATTGCAACAGACTGTAAATCTGTCCTCGGATGAGTTCGGTGGTTCGAGTCCACCCTCCCCCACACAACGAAATTCAGTCAACAGCGGTAACGGAAACGTCACCGCTTTCTTTATCCACGTAAACGATGTATTTCAAAATTTTCTTGGACGACATATTGGCCACAGCTGCGGCGTATGCGTTGAGCTGCCTCTCGTAAGCCGTCTTTTTCTCGTCGCCAGTCTTATAATCAATGATTATGATTCTGTCGGATAATTCCGCATAATGGTCGGGACGTATTTCCATAACGCCGCTCTCAACGTTTGGAACTATCACCGCCGACTCATTCCTCACGAGTGCTTTTGATGAGAACGCATCTTTCAGGTTTTCGTGAGTCACGATTTTTCTAATCAACTCGAAATCAGCATCATTTTCGAATGATGAGACGTCGGCAACTGTCCTTACCTTTTCCATTTTGGAATGAAAATCGTTGCCGCGCTGAATATAGTCGTTCTGTTTTCCATCCGAGAAAGTCAGCGAATCTTTCCAATTTACGTTCGACTCTTTACTACAATCAGTTGATATACAATATTTTTTATCGTTTTCTTTATCTTCTTCACGTTTTTTATCATCAAGTGAACCCATTTCGTACGCAACGCAGTCGTTTTCGTCTTCGACAGTATGTAAAACATCGGTCATATCCTTGAGTACGGAGAACGGACTGTTGTCGCTCGCCTTAGAATAAACGAAAAGCATATCTTTCGGGCGCGTCATAGCCACGTAAAGCAGGTTGACATCGTCGAATTTCTGGCGTGCGTTTTCCTCATCAAAATCGCGCATAAAACGAGTACCTTCAAATTCCTTTTTTGTAATCTTGAGCGGGAAACTCTTCAGATGAGGAATGTCTTTTGTCTCTTCAAAATCTTTCGTACAGAACCATTTTTCGTTGGAGGTCTTCTGCATTTCGGGAATCCTGTAAAAAGCAAAAGGATACATAACGACTTTAAACTCAAGGCCTTTCGACTTATGAATAGTCATAATCCTAACCGCATCGACATCGGAAGAAATCTGAATCGAGAGCATGCTTTTCTTCTGTTCCCAGTAGTCGAGGAAATCGTCGATGTTGGCGATATTGTGGGACTGCCATTCGAAGATATTTTCGAGAAAGTATTGAACGAAGACGTCGTTTTTGACGCTGAGGAAGTCGTAAGATCTGATAATTTCGCAGCAGAGGTCATAAACGTTGTATATAGCCGGCAGATTTTTTATCGGAGCCGCAAGTTTGTCGAAAGACATTTTGTACTCATCAAAAACGCTGGTTATCAACACATCTTCATTCGCACATTTATCATAAAAATATACAAACGAAGACTTTGTCACGTCATCGTCCTGTTTATTGAGGCATTTCAAGGCGGTGATGAGGAACTGCACGTGCGGCGATGACGAGAGGAGAAGCGAGTCTTCTGAGACGACGTTGATTTTTCTGCCGCCGGCTTCTTTTGTTGACAAGAACGAGGCTAATCGTGAGGCAGAGGCGCGTCCGCGCGTCAAAATAGCGATGTCGCGGAAGGCATATCCTTTTTCTTCAACGAGCATCTTTATATCCTTGAAAACTTTTTCGTGAGTCCAATCGGAATATTTATTTTCGCCTTCATTATCAGCGGAAAACAGTTTAATACAGACATAGCCGTCGTCTTCGCGCACCGGTTTTTGACAGAAATAGTTTGAAGATTTTTCGTCAATATTATAGAC
Source organism: Bacteroidales bacterium (assembly GCA_024400195.1). Classification (GTDB taxonomy): domain Bacteria; phylum Bacteroidota; class Bacteroidia; order Bacteroidales; family F082; genus Limimorpha. The sequence continues at coordinate 45,504 of JAKSNC010000003.1, read as the reverse complement.
TGTTGAAATGTCGTTATCAACACACTCGTCGTTTCCATCATGAGTGTTCATTTTTTTGCTCAACTCGGCAAAAAAGCTGTTATTGAATTCGACTATTTTTTTTGCGGAGCGGAAGTTACGGTCGAGATTATTCAAAGATGCTTCATTATCAAACTTATTTTGTAGTCCTTTGATGAAAGGGTTTGACGCATCGGCATCGAAGATTTGCGGCAGATTCATTATCTGTTTCACTTCACCGCCCCTGAATCGGTAAATTGCCTGTTTTGCGTCTCCAACGACGAGACATCCGTTTTGCGGAAGCGCGTTATCGAACAGCGGAAGCATGTTATGCCATTGTAAAACAGACGTATCCTGAAACTCATCAATGAAATAGTTGTCGAATCTCTCGCCGGTCCTTTCATATATAAAGGGAACCGAAAAATCGCCAAGAATATCGGAAAGCCGTTTATTAAACTCCGACAAATGGACTTTTCCTGTTTCCACCATAAAATCGTCTATCTTGGCGATGAGATAAGGACGAAGCACGATAAGATACATCTTACTGTGAATATACTTGAAAAGCTTGTATTTCAAGATATTCTCGTTATAATAATCGGCTGCTTCGCGATAGGCATCAATGATTTTGTCTCTATTGCCGCCGAGTTTCTTTTCCTTTGAGTAATCGGAAAAGACGGCTTCCACATAATTATTGCAGGCGTTACAGCCCTCTTTTCCCCTGATTCTATTTATTATACTTGGCAGTCCCCTGTTTTTTTGATAGAAGTTATCATTAGACTCGGTCATTTTAGGCAAAGTTTCGACGTAATTTTTTACTTCCGTGTCGAAATGCGAAACAAACGCCATCAGATATTTTTCTACTTCCTTATAATCTTCCTGACTAATGACAAAATCCGACGCGCTGCCATCTACTGATTCCTTCAGGAAATCGGCAATATACGACTTTAAATCCCTTTCGATTCTCCAATTCGCCTTATCGTCCATCATATTTGACGCGAAGTCGGTCAGCACGTCAGAGATAAATTTCTCGTGTTCGATGTCGTCGGAAACGCTCTGCATAACGGCATCAACGAGATCGTCGGAATCGATAAGTACCGAATATTGCGAAGGCAGTTTCATTTCTTTGGCGAAAGGCCTCGACACGTTCTGCACGAAACTGTCGATGGTAGAGATATTGAAATCGCTGTAGTTGTGGATAATGTCGTTGTACATGAGGTCTGCGCGTGCTGTCAGTTCTTCATCGGAGATTCTGACGACGCTTTGTATAGCGTTCATCATCGCCTCCGATTTGCGGCTGCGTCCGGCCATAATGTTGCGCAGATGCTCGAGGATTTTAGCCTTCATATCGTTGGCCGCCGCGTTAGTGAACGTTATGGCGAGGATTTTTCTGTATTTTCTCTCCTCAGACCTTGCGCCGAGACTTAGTGCGAGATATTCCCTGACGAGGGTGAAAGTCTTGCCCGAACCTGCCGAAGCATTGTATATCTTGAAGTTGTTCATCTGCTTTTACCTCACGTCGCTCTGTTTTTCTTCTTGATTTTCTTCCTGTTTTTCTTCCTGTTTCTCATCCTTTTTGTTCCTGACGGCCTTATCGATTGTTCTCTTCATCTTATTCAGATTGACGAATACCTCACTCAGCCTGTCGAAGTTTTGTGACAGTGAAAAACCGACGCCCTGTGTGTATTCAGAATAATTATCGAAGGAATAAGAGTTCAAAACGCTACTGGTGTTAGAATGATTGTATGCCTTGAGGCTCAATCTATTAGTAAGTTTCCATGTAAGATCAAAGTCGCCTACGACGTTGCTTGCGTTTTGTCGTGTGCTGTTCTTTGTTCCGCTTGTGTACATACCGAAGTTGCCTTCAATGATGAGTCTGTCGTTGAAAAGCTGTGTCGAAAGTGCCACTTCGAGTTCCTCATTGGTGATATTATCCTGCGGCGTATATGAAACGCCTACGTCGATGTCGCTGCTTATCTGTGAGAGCCAGTTGCTGATTTGGTCTGTTATAACGCTGTAATATGTTGACGAACCCAATCTCGACCAACTGTTGCTGCCGGCGGTATAAAGAAATTCGCCGAGGACGAGAAGCGAAAGCACCTGTTGTGCCATGACAGACTGGTCGGTGGTATCGATGACGGAGAAAACGCTTGTCGTCACGTCGTTGGTGGCGTTTGGCAGTTCTATACCGAAGTTCAGCGTCGGATTCTGAAGTTTGTTTGACAGTCTGATTATGCAGTTGACGTTGATGTTGTTGCTCATGGAAGTGGAATCGACGGCGATGCCGAGTGAGTTCAAAGACGACTTGGTCTTATACACGCCGACGACGTCGATGTCGGCATCGGAGGCGTCGCCCGTCCACACTATACGCCCGCCGTTTCGGAGCTCGAAGGTTCTTTTGACGATGTTTCTAAGTGAGAAGACGAAGTTTCCGCTGTTAATGACATATTCACCGTTAAGCCTCATGTCGTCATTCAGCATGTTGAGGTTGATGCTGCCTGTACCGACGGCCTCCATACTGCCCATATTCGACGGAAGCAGTATATCGACTTTCGCGTCCTGCGTCACATTGGCCGTAAGGTCGATTAACAAGTTGTCGTATTTTCTCGTAACGACTTCAGGAATTGTATCATCAGCAGCATTAACGGTGTCGGCGGCATTATTATTTACGAATATGATAAATTCGTCGTTTACGCTGCTGGTTGAAGGAAGCGGAATCGTAACTTGCGTTCCATCGCGTGTCGTGGCGTTAATACCAAGCCGTATGTCGTCAAAAGAACCTTGTGCGCTGAAAATGCCGGAAGCTATCGCAGTCCCATAAAACGCCTTGTCCATGCCTGACGGAATGTTCATCCCGAGGAAGTTGTTCATCCTCAAATTGACATCAAACTTTATATCTCTCAAATAATTGTGCGTTAAAGTTGCGTTAAGTAGAGCTTGTTCGCCGATTGTATCTGTGATGACCATGTCGTTTATCGTGACGATGTTTTCATCAAAAACGATGCTATGGTCAAATGTGTAATATGTGTTCAGGAAGTCGATGTTGCAGCCGGCATCCGCCATTTTTACAAAACCTTTGAGTAGCGGTTTCTCTATAGAGCCGCCCAATGTAAGTCGTCCCGACAAATCGCCGTTCATCCTGCTCACCACGCCGCGTGTAAACGGATTGACAAACGACACGTCGAATTCATCGAAATCAAGTGCAAAGTCAAGGTCGTTCTCTCTTCCCGCATAATATGAACCATTAAGATTCACCGACTTAACAGAATTTCTTTCAATATCCGCATTTATCACAACAGATGTATCCGCAACATTCAGCATTGATAAAAGCATCACATTACCGACGAGGTGTTCGTTGACTGAAAGCGAATCGACTGTCATATCAGTTGTGAGCGACGGTATGTCATAAAGTCCCGAAACGACAACGTCACCATTGATGTCGCCGTTAAAACGCAAATCCTGACCCTGTGTTATGATGTTGAAATCGCTGATGTCGAGATCTCTGATATTCACCGACAAAGTATCTCCCGACATAAACGGAAGGTTTCCGTTTATCACTATTCTTTCATTATCGCTCGAATAAAGGTCGAAATTATTGAATGTCACGTTATAATCCGACATCACCGCCGTACTGCTCGGACTTATCCCCCATTTTTTATCGTTGACGTTGACGGAAGTGTTACTCATGTCAACAAAGGCTGTCAGTGAGTCTAAAGGGTGATATTTCAGGAAGATATTCGCGTCGTTGAGCATTGTCGTGTCGTTGTTATGCCATTTTATGTTAAACAAAATGGAATCATCTGCCATCCGACCGTTAAGTGCCAGATTATCAAGTCCGAGATGTTCCATCGTTTCCGTGCTGTCGCGAAACACAACTTGGGAAACAGAGATGTCGAGAACTCCGCGGTCGTGGAATGTCTTGTGTTTGAGGTCGATATTCTTAAACCTCACCCCCGAATAGTCGATTTCGTCTGCTTCGAAAGTGGCGTTTAGGTTATGTTTAAGCGAACTGAAGGTTGTTGTGAACGTCGTGTTGTCGGAGATTTTAAGGTTTGGCACGAAGAGTCGTGTGAGCGGAGCCATCTTCTTCATGTCAAGCGTAGCATAAAAATCCTGTGTTTTTTTGTCGAGATGGGAATAGCCCTGCCACCACGGAATAAAAACATAGTAGTCGAGATAACTTTTCAGGGAATATTCGAGAGTTGAAAAACTGATTATGCCGTCAAGTTCAAAATCGAAGAAATCATTAGTGACAATCAATTTTTTAGCATCGTCACCATATTCTTCCAAAGACATTTTGAGGCTGTCCATATCAAGTCTGCCCTCACTTCCGAGATAAACGAAGTCTCTAACGGAGACGCAGCCCGCCATATCGTCAATGTCGAAACCGTTAAAGTCGGCATTGACCAATCCGGAGACGCGACACAGCGTATCTTGTGAAACGATGTTGAGTTTTTCGAAGTCGAAGTTTCTTATTTTGACGTCGGCGACGACTTCAGGTCGCGGACCGTTTGTGTTGATTGTGCCGTCGAAATCAAGACTGACTGCAGGTTCGTCGATGACTGTGTTGACTTTAAGAACGCCGTTGTCAAAATTAGCATATAGGCCGAAGTCAGTAAACAAATTCTTAAACATGTTCAGTTTCTGCACGTCAGCCTTCATATTAACATCGGCGTCGTCGTAAGTCAGCATTCCGTTTAGGTATGCCTTCATACCCACCACGACAGGGTCTTCTGTTTCGGTGAACGGTGTCAGATTGAATTTCGGCGAATTGACGATGGCCTTATAGCTGCATTCCTCCGTGCCAGGCACCGATGTCGCCGACACAGACGCCTTAACGCATCCGGGGGCTGTATTGAGAACGACATCGCAAGTGAAGTCGTAGCAGCCGCCTTTGAATGATATTGATGCGTTACCGTTGTCGATTGGAGCGAGTGACGAGGGCACTTCGAAATACGGATTTGAAGCAGGTATGGCGAAATGGCTCAAATCATCGAAGTTGTAATCCATTGACTTTATGTCAACATCGAAAATCGTCTGTTCTATTTCAGGAAGGCCCGTTATCCTGATGTCGCCTGAAAGTTCGGTGTTTTTCTCGAAATCGAAGACGAAATTCGTCAGCGTAAAATCACTCACAGTACCTTCAAACTCGCCGCTAAAAGCTATCGTATCCGTCATTTTGGCCATAGTATTCGAGAAGAAACGCACATCGCTTAGGGTATAATAGGAACCCGACTTGATATTGCTGTAGATATAGACCGAATCTTCAAAACAGTCAATCTGCGAGAAATCGTCAAAGCCGAAATGCAGGTCTAAGTTTGCTTTAGAGCCGTTTTGAAAAACCGTGATATTCTTCGCATCCAAGCCTGTATCGTCGAACAACATTCTGTCAGCCTCGAAATGGTGTATTTTGAAGCCGCTCTTCTCCTTGCCGGAGAGACTGTTTACCTGAACCGAGGCAACACCGTCCTTCAAGCTGAAATCCCTAATAACTCCGTAGATGTTGTCAATATCGATGTGGTGATAATCCATCGTCGTCTTCTCGGGATGATCCTTGTTTTGGTTCCAATAAACTACGTGAAGATTGTTTATAATGATAGCGTCGGCCGTTATCGGGACGTCAATGGGTTCACTATCATCATCATTAAGGAATATCGCGAAGACCTCGTTCACGTTGAATGTCTCGCTTCCATCATATTTCACCATGTTGACGAGGACATCTTGAAGAAATATACCGTCGAAACCAATTTTAGGAAAATCAGAGATATCGGTTTTTGCATCGAGCACGCCCACTTTGAACATCGGGTAATGTTCAAAATCGTTCAACTGAACATCCTTAAGATAGACAGAAAAGTCGGGGGCGAGATAGAAAGTATTGATATACACTTCTGTTCCGAGTCTTTTCGAGAGATAACTTGCGGCTGTGCGGGCGAGCATACTCTGCACATTCACGTCACGGACTGCGACGTAGAAACTCATCAAAAAAGCCAAAACAAAAGTGATGAGAATTAAAAAACCGTGTATTATCTTTTTCTTCGTAACTTTGCCTCCTATTTTCGAGATATGAAAGAGTACATTTTAGCAATTGAATCTTCTTGTGACGACACTTCGGCTGCTGTCTTGAAAGGGACGACGATTCTGTCAAATGTCATTGCAAATCAAGATGTTCACCGTCTTTACGGAGGCGTTGTTCCTGAACTTGCGTCGCGTGCCCACCAGCAAAACATCATACCTGTCGTTGATGCCGCCATTAAGAGGGCAAATATACAAAAAAATCAGATATGCGCGATAGCATATACACGTGGTCCGGGACTTCTCGGCTCACTTCTCGTGGGTAGTTCTTTTGCCAAAGCTTTTGCGCTTGCGATGGACATTCCGCTGATAGAGGTAGATCACACCAACGGACACGTCCTCGCGCTTTTCGCACAAGACGAAAATCCGACTGAAGTGCCGGAGTTTCCATTTCTCTGCCTCACGGTCAGTGGAGGGCATACGCAGATAATGAAGGTCAACGACTATTTCGACCTTGAAATCATCGGAAAAACCATTGACGACGCGGCAGGAGAGGCATTCGACAAAGCCGCCAAGATAATGGGCATGCCCTATCCCGGCGGCCCCGTAATCGACAAATTCGCCAAGGAGGGCAACCCGAAGGCATTTTCCTTCAGCCGCCCGAACATACCGGGATTGGACTACAGTTTCAGCGGACTTAAGACGAGTTTTCTGTATTTCGTAAGAGACAGACTGCGTGAGGACCCCGACTTTATCGAGAAAAACAAATACGACCTTTGCGCATCTATTCAGGGCGAAATCATCGAGATGCTGATGAAGAAAGTCGTTTTGGCCGCCAAACAAACCAGAATAAACCATGTTGCCATAGCAGGAGGCGTCTCCGCTAACTCGGGACTTCAGGAGGCCTTGCGCGCGGCAGGAAAGAAATATCACTGGAAAGTCTTTATCCCGAAATTCAAGTTCAGTACCGACAACGCCGCCATGATAGGCGTGGCCGGCTACCTCAAATACCAACGCGGCGAGTTTGCCAACCAAACGATGACACCTTACGCGCGTTCAACATACAAAGACGACAAATGATGAACTGGGAACAACTTCTCAACGCCGACAGAGAGTCGGAGGCACACAAAGTGGCCGACATACGCAACGCCTTTCAACGCGACTATGACAGAATCATCTTCTCGAACATTTTTCGCAGAATGCAGAACAAAACGCAGGTCTTTCCGCTACCGGGCAGCCAGATGGTTCACAATAGATTGACACACAGCTTGGAAGTGGCCTCTGTAGGACGATCCATCGCAAGAAAGGTTTCCACGGAAATAGCGAGACGAAATCCTGATTTGGGCAACATCATATACGACATCGACACTATTGTTTCGGCTGCCTGCCTCGCCCACGATCTCGGCAACCCGCCTTTCGGTCATTCCGGAGAAGAGACGATAAGCAGTTTCTTCAAAGACGGAGACGGGAAAAAACTCAAAGCACAAATACCTGACAATCAATGGTCTGACTTTATTTCTTTTGAAGGAAATGCAAACGCTTTCAGACAACTGACTCATACTTTTCACGGAAGACGAATCGGCGGAATGTCACTCACCTACTCCACACTCGCCACGCTGATAAAATACCCTTATCCCTCATTCGGCAACGACAGCCGCAAAAAATACAACGTGTTTTTCTCTGAAATACAGACGTTTAGAAAAGTGATGGACAAATGCGGCATTCCCTGCCTCGACGAAGAAAAACTCATATACGCACGCCATCCGCTGTCGTATATGATGGAGGCCGCCGACGATATCTGCTATTTAGTCCTCGACATGGAGGACGCACACAAACGCAACATAATAACGACGGAAAGTATCGAAGGACATTTTACGGCGTTTTTCAATGCAGAAGACGAAAATGACAAATGGTTTTTCAGCAGAAAAAAAGATGTTTATGACATCGTTACCGACAAAAATGAAAGAATGGCATTTTTGAGAGCAATGGTTATCAACAAGTTAGTCGATTGCGCAGCAAATATATTCATCAACAACTACGACGACATCATGTCGGGAAGATTTGTCAAAAGCCTTGTCTCGCATCTACCTGATTATGAAAAAAAGGCACTTGAAGACTGCCGAAGTTTTTCGTTGGAAAACATCTATCGGAACCCGGCCGTCGTCAAAATTGAGTTGACCGGATTCAATGTGATTGGCGAACTTATGAACGAATTTGTCTCTGCGGCGACAAATCCCGACACAACATACAGAAAAAAACTGTTCTCCCTCATTCCCGAGCAGTTCAGGACGAACAAATCGGACATTTATTCCAAAGTGCAAGTCGCACTTGACTTCATTTCCAACATGACCGACCTTTATGCCGTGCAGCTTTACAAAGACATCAGGGGGATTAACAATTAAGAAGTTAGAAGTTAGAAGTTAGAAGTTAGAATTAACAAAATCAAGTTATGGTTTCTTGTCCTATACAATTAAGAATGAATGATTTAGACGTTTTCAATCACGTCAACAACGGTGCTCAGTGCCACATTTTGGACTATGGCAGGACGCAGTTTTTTGAAAAGACTCTCGGCGAGCACATCGACTGGTTGACTTTTGACCTTGTTCTTGTGCACATCGACATGGATTTCAAGGAGCCTATAATGATTCATGACGATATTGTTTGTGAGACAGAGATTCTCGAGATTGGGACGAAAAGTGTTCGATTGGAGCAGAGGTTACGCGATGTTCTAAGCGGAGCCGTCAAGACAATCAGCCATAGTGTGGCGGTAAGCATAAATCGTGAGGCGGGACATGACGCGAAGCCCACATCGAAGCCGCTGTCGGAAGAATACGTCGAGAAGTTCAAGAACGAGATAAAACAAAAGTAGAGACGTGGCAAACCACAAAACAAAATAGAGACGCGGTAAACCACGAAACAAAAAATAGAGACGTGGTAAACCACGTCTCTACAGAAATTCGTTTGTATTGTCAACCAATTACTTTTGGTATATTTTCTGCCAATTTTTGTATTCGCGGTTTTTCCAATCGCCGTTGTGATAAACGTATGAAGCGATGAGCGGAATCACCGTTGTTCCCTCCGCATAGACCATCTGCTGAAGTTTTTCACTGACTTTTCCCCACGAACCGGCTTCGAGAAGCGTTGATGATGAGCATGCACCATCGCGGACATCGGCAACGGTAATCTGAATTGCATATTTATGCATCGGGACTTCATAACCGAGGATTTCTGCGCAGACGACGGTATCCTGAGCGAAATTCTTAGGAGTGCCGCCTCCGACCATGAACAGACCCGTCTCCGGTGCCTGCATCTTTATCTCTGTCAGCTCGATGAAGTCTCTCACAGAATCGATAGAGACATATTTTTCGCCTTTATGAGTGCGTTCCCACTGATGTTTTCCGATACCGAATCCAGCTGAAGAGTCGCTGAAGGCGGGACAGAAAATCGGCACGCCGCATTCGTAGCAAGTCTGGATGAGGCTGTCCTTCTTCACTGAACGTCCGTCGTGCAGCCATTTGCCGAGTTCATACAGAAATTCGCGTGACGAATAAGGGCGTGTCTCAAGCATGTTGGCGAGTTCGTATGTCGCGTTATCGCAGGCCTGAAGCTGTTCTTCGTCGATATATGTGTCATAAATTCTGTCGATGTACAGTTCGCGAAGCGTTGTGTCGGGGATGACATTCTCCTTCTCGCCTATGTAGTGTTTGAAGCCGAGTGCCTCGAAGAGATCCATATCGATTATAGACGCGCCTGTGGAGACAACGACGTCAACCATCTTGTTGCGGACCATATCGACATAAACCTGCATACAGCCGGCAGCCGAAGTCGAACCCGCTATCGTGAGGATATTGGTACATGTCTTCTCGTTACACATCATCATCATGATGTCGGCGGCACGGGCCGTGTCACGAGAAGTGAACGACATACTGCGCATTGCGTCTATAAGTTCTGTCGAATCGTACTTTTTAATGTCGATGTGCTTCACGACTTCTTTCAATAATTCTTTTTTCTCCATTCTCTTTGCTTTTAAAATGTTAACTAAAATGGGTATTCTGTCTTCCCGTTAAGGACTTGCAAAGATAACATATTTTATTGACCGCATCGAGAAAGTATCTTAAAAAAAATTGTAATTTTGGGGCGTCAAAAAATCACTTCAAATATGAAAAGAACATTTTGTATATCAATATTTTTAGCGACAGTTTTTTTATTTTCGGCATGCGGCAGCGGTAATAAAGGCGAAGACACAAGTTCCGAATCGAAGGAAAGCGGCATCATCAAGGAGTTGTCGTACAAAGGTTTTATAAAGAAAATCTGGAACATCGAGGCTTTTCCTGATTCCGTGACGGTGGAAAACGACAGGCCGTGCGTAGTAAAATTTTACGCCGACTGGTGCGGACCGTGCAGGACGATAAGCCCCATCATCGACAGCCTCGCGGAAATCAACGACGACGTCTGCTTCTTCAAAGTCAACGTTGACAAAGAGAAGAAATTGGCTTATATACTTGATATACAAAACATTCCGACAGTGATGTATTTTCCGCTAAATGGACAACCTTCAGTCCGCATCGGAGCGATGTCGGCTGAAACATACGCGTCGGACATAGAAAAATTAACGAAATAAACTTATTCAACGCTTATCTTCGCCTTCAGCATTGCGATTTCCTCTTGTGTGAGACCTGCCGAAAGCAGAAATTTCACCGCCGCATCGTGCATATCAATGTCGGTGATGTCAATAGAATTCCAGTCGAAACCGTTGAGATGATTCATCGTTTCGGGATGCGCAAGAAGATAAACGATTCGTTTGCCGTTCATATCGAGAGCCATATCATAGGCCTTATCGCCTTTTTGAAAGCCGTAATAATTGATAAACGTCTGCATGTAATCGTCCAAAACTTCCTGAACATCAGCACCGGCAAGTGATTCAAGAAGCATGACGAAAAAGCCGCACCTGTCTTTTCCTTCATTACAATGGACAAGATAAGGCGGTTCATTATCAATCATAAAGCGCATTCCGTCAGCAATTTTCGCTAACGATTCGTCGGTGAAGACATCGGCCTTCATGGAAAGTGCAATAACATTTCCGTTTCGATAAAGTTCGGGACAATACGAAGCGAGATAACCTTCTGAAGCGATATTTTTTTCGATTTTCTCTTTTGTGTCAGCCAAGTCGATTTCGGTTCTAATACCAACAGAAGCAGCCAGACTATCAGCATATCTGTAACGAGTATTTCCATTGGGATTCAACGGATTACACGAGCGGTAAAGCGTCTTCGGCATAACGCCATTCGTAGTAACTTCACGGAAATTGGCGAAGACTTCATCGGATGAGAAATCGCTTCTGTTCATCGAATAAACCGACTTGACAGTGTTATGAATATCAAGATAACCGCCTTTTTCATACATCGTGACTTTAATCTTCTCCCCTATTTCTCCGCCTAAACGATCAATGACACTCGCATCAAACATTGAAAACGTGCATTCTTCGTTTCTTTCAAGATAGTCGCACATGCTGAGTCCCGCCACACCGACTTCTGAATAAGCCGTGGTGAATGGAATCACAAACGTTCCAAGCTTCTCAAACTCGACTTTCACGATGTCGCCATACTCAAAACCGGCTTTTTTAACATCCTTAGTGTTGAACGACGGATAAATGTCGCCATGAAAGCCGAAATGGTCTATAACACCTGTAATTTCAGGCGTTTTGAAATTTTCTTCACATGAAAAAAGCAGAAACGCCGCAACAAGGCAAAATAAAAACTTTTTCATCATCATTTTAATTTTTTAGCTATGGAATAAACATAACGCTTCTCAAGATTGATGTGCGTATCCAACGTTATATCATTGTTAGACAATATATTTCTGATGTCATCAATAATGGAGTTACCTTTCAGTTTCACTACGGACTCTTTTTTCGTCCATAGAACTGTAAACTCAATGTCAGGATTAGACGAACCACTGATTTTTTTACATTCATCTTCGTTCATCGTCCTCCTGACAAGAGCCTCTTTATACGGTCTAAAAGATTCAATATCAATACCTATAGGACAATTTTCCGCAGCGACAGCAATACCGTTCCTGCAATGGCTTATGTTAAAATAGACATCGGGAAAATCTTTCAGGAAAGGTTTTCCGTTTGTGCCGAAAGCGAACTCAGGTTTGACGTTCCCCATATCGAGGATTTCAAGCAGCATAAGGTACGACTTCAGGCAGGCGAATCTTCCGAAAACATGAGTAAAGGCAAGAGCTTGCGCGCGTCGTTGATTTGAAACCAGCGGAAGCATCTTCTGCACTTCGTCATCCGTGCAGAGTGTCATATCGTCGAAGATGGAAACCACGGCGCAAAAATAAGTTTTTTTTATTTCTCAAAAACGGCTCTTTTGCAATTTTTCACTCAAAAAGTCAAAATGTCCAACGGTCAAAACGTCAAACCATTTAGTTGAACGCCATCGCCTGCGGGCAGACTCCGGCGTCGAAAACGGCTTTTTCTTCGCCGTCAGACGAATACCTTATCACGGAGCCGTTGCTTTGGTAGTCTTTCGCGTCGGTAACGAAGACATCGCCCTCAGGCGAAACGGCGACACTATAAAACGACCTTCCGTCAGCTGAGGCAAAAGCCTTCGTCGGCAATGCCAAATCATTGATATTCATTTCAAAAACATCTCCGTTTAGAAAATAAAGTTTTTCACCTTCATCATCAATACAAAGCGACGATGGCGAAGTATATCCTCCGTCAGCAAACTTAAAATCCTTGATTTCTAAGGTTTTCGGATTGACTCTGCACAATTTTGCGCCACTCACCGTCCAATACGTGTAATCATACTCGCCGCCGCAGAGAATCCAAATATTTTCATTACAATCAACGACGATGCTGTTGGGCTGCTCGCCAACTCCGTAAGTCCCGACGAGTTCGTCAGACCGAGTATCTATTACCTGAAACGATGCGTCAGAAGTCTGTGGCTGATAATAATTTGACCAATTACACACAAAGACCTCGTCGCCGATCATCACCATTTTCTCCGTCGTGTTGCCTGTCTCGATAAAGCCCGTCGTCTGCATCGTCTCCGTATTGACAATCCATAAACCTTTTGCCGCAATGTCAGAAACGTATGCCTTTTCATCGTTGACGACAAGCAGATGACGCGGAGAAACGAATCCTTCAGCCTTATTTCCCTTGATTTTTAGCGTGTTAGCATCAGTTTTATAGATATAGTTGCTGTTATTCACCACGATGAAGAGATTATCGTCAGCAAGAGTCAACGACTGCGCGACATCACCGATGATACCGCCGTTTACCTTGTAAAACAGATTGTTACACACTGTATCCATCTCCGTGTCGTAAAAAGTCAACGACGAATTTGAAACAGTGAAACCGCCTTCGTTGAGGACAAAAACGCCTTTCCCGATGGAAGAGACGTCAGAAGTGGCGTCGTTATCATTTTTTTTGCATGACGTTATTATCGAAATCGACATTATCGCTATAATAAACAATTTGATTTTCATATTTTTTAATTTTTAAAATTAAACTTTTACTTTAATGTTAATTTTTTACAATTTGAACTCGATTACGGCTTCGAAACATATTCCGGGCATCGCGCGCCACAGAACAGCCTGATAATCTTCGTTCGTCAGGTTGTGAATGATAATATTCACGTTGAATTTTCCGATTTCCTTACCAATATTGAGGTGGTGAAGGTAATACGGATTAAGTTTGAATGCAAAAAACTCGTCATCATTGTTTGATGTCTTGCGTTCTCCAGTAGCCTCAAAAGTGTAGTTCAACGACCATCTTTTCCACATCGCCGAGGCCGACAAATTGCCGTGATGAAGAGGAATATAGATGAGCTGCCTATCATCGTTAGTCGTTTTGCTATAGATATAATTTCCTGATATTCCGAAAGTTACACTTCTAAAGTTATAAAATCCTTTAACATGTACTTCGATTCCGCGTGCACGCACTTCCGACACATTTTCGGGAACCCAGAAGCGATAAACCGTCGGAACCCACTGAATCCAGTCGTCAACGAGCGAATAATAAGCACCAAGATTCAAATTGATAGTCATCTTGTCGTTTTTCTTCTCAAATCTGACACTAACATCAAGTGTTTTTCCGTCTTCGGCCTTGAGGCTCTCGTTGCCGCCAGGGTACCAATAGAGGTCGTTAAGACTCGGCAATCTATAGTTGTGGCTATATCCGGCGGTAGCACTGAGACCTTCAAGCGAGCGAAATCTGTAGTTCAGCGTCGCCGTCGGGAAGAAGCCGGACGAAGCGCCGTCAACAATATCATTGCGAATCGTAGCCTGAAACGAAAGTCCGCCAAACAAGTCTCCGTTTACGGAAGCATAGCTTGAGAATATGTCGCGGCGTTTGATGTCGGAATAATTGTCGGAAGTGACGCGGTCCATATCCCACTGTATTTTCACATTCACCTTCCACGAGTTGACGATTCTCTGCGTCAGCTCCGCAATCTGATGAGTCATAAGAGCCTCATTATCAGAAACTATCGTCGTAACAGGCTGTCCTGAAATCGTAAAACTGTTAAGGTGATAATCCTGCGACTCGTGAAAAAGCCCGGATTTAAGCGAGATACTGCCGTCGTTCCAGAAATACTTGTACGCGATAAAGTTTCTTGAAAAGTCGCTTTTCGTGTATTCCTCCGTATTCGCATTCGCCACGTTTGCCATTATCTGCGGATGGTTTCTGTCGTTCCACTGATTCCACGACACGGCTGTCAGGACGGAATGCCCGAACATGGCCTTCACCTCAGGCATAAATCCGAAGTCCAAGAAAGACGCGTTTTTCTGCTTCATTCTCTGGTGAGGAATGAGGGCGTTGTTATAGTATTCAAAATCGTTTTCACTTGACGAGCGATAAGCCTTTATCCTGAACAAAATATGCTTCCACGAGTAGCCTGTCGTCACGTAAGAGCCTATTGTAGAAAAACTTCCTACACTCTGTTTCAAGTTAAGCATTAAACCTTTACCAAATTTTACATCATTATCAATACTTACAACACCTCCGAGACCGCCACTTTGTGTCGAAGTCGCGCTACCCCACTTCAACGACAATTCATCGGTCATAAAGACCGGGATTGTGCTGAAATCGACTTGTCCAAGTGTGGGCGCGTTGAGTTGGAAGCCGTTCCAAAGGACAAGTGTGTGCGAAGCCGTCGTGCCTCTGAATGACGCCGTCGCCGTTCCGCCGGGCCCGTAAGTCTTGATGAAGACGGGGCTTTGCTCGATAAGAATCTGCGAAAGCGGAGCCGTTGACATTCGTTGGACAACCGTTGTATCGACTTTTCGTTCCATGGATGTTTCAGCCGCGTGCACGGCAGACGCGCTGACTTCGACTGGACGCAGAACTATCGTGTCCTGGGCATAAAGTCTAAGACAAGCTGTGACGGCTAAGATGGCTAAGACAGTGTTTTTCATCGTAATACGGACATCAAATCAGCATTTTCGACTCATTTTCAGGAAGATGCTTTTTCCGCCCCGGCGGACATTTTAAAATTGCTTTTTCTTTCAACATAACGTTTAGTTTTAAGGGTTAATAGCCTCAAAACTTTCTGGAATAAGGTCGAAAACGACAGGTAATCCGACTGACTTTTATCCCGAAAGTCTCGTTTTTTCGGACTTTGGCAGGTCTTCTGACTTACTCCTTACGCCCGCCGTCTTCCCGGCCTCCGAGTGGAAGCCAGTGACCAAATTGGCGGACGCTGCAAGAGATCACAGCAGCGGGAACTGTCCGGGATTCACACCCGATTCCCTTTTGAGCCGTTTCCGGCACCAAAAATCCGCCGCAAAGTTAGGAAATTTCTGATAACGTCTTTTTAAAAATTGTTTTTTTTTTGCGAAAAAGAAAAAAAACGACTTGCAAATATAAAGGTAATGTTGTACCTTTGCCGCGAGATTTGAGTAATTTTTTCGATAGATTTGAGTAAAATTTTCGATAGATTTGAGTAAATTTTTCAATAGATTTGAGTAAATATTATGACTAAATTCATTAGAAATCAGTGCGATATACTAAAATCAAGGCTTGCAGAGCAGAGAAAAACGATACAAGTTATAGCAGGTCCTCGCCAAGTCGGGAAATCAACAATGGTTAATCAAGTGTTACAGACACTATCTGTTCCCTATTTCTCGTATAACGCTGACACGGTACTTCCTCAAGACGGGGACTGGATCAGCCGCATTTGGGAAAATGCAAGGATTATGATGGAAGTGCAGAATCTTTCTGAAGCTGTTTTAGTGATAGATGAGATACAAAAGATCGAGCGGTGGAGCGAATATGTAAAACGCGAATGGGACACCGATACCCTACAACGGAGAAATCTCAAAGTGGTTCTTTTGGGTTCGTCACGTCTGCTGTTAAGGAAAGGCTTGACCGAGTCTCTCTTCGGGCGTTTTGAGATGATACGAATGGGACACTGGTCATATCAGGAGATGCACGAGGCTTTCGGGCTGTCGCTCAAGCAATGGATTTATTATGGCGGTTTTCCGGGGGCGGTTCCATTTATGCAGGATCTCCGCCGTTGGCGAAAGTATGTCAAAAACGCCATCATCAGCCCCGCAATAGAAAAAGACATCGTGCTGACTTCCAACATCTACAAGCCGGCCTTGATGAAGCAGTTGTTTGAACTTGGATGCACGTATTCGTCTCAGCTGCTGTCATTGACAAAACTGTTAGGGCAGTTGCAGGACGCCGGCAATGTAACGACTTTAGCATCTTATTTGGAACTGCTTAAGCAGGGCAATCTACTGCGCGGTCTGAGCAAATATGCGCAAGACGAGGCCCGCAAACGGCAGTCTGTCCCCAAATTCGCCGTTTATAACAACGCCTTTCTCACTGCTCTTCACGGCAAAGGGTTAGAAATTGACGGCACGGATTCCGTCGTATGGGGTAGATGGGTCGAATCAGCAGTGGGTGTTTATCTTTTGGATTTTGTGGAGGAAAACGACGGCAGTCTGTATTATTGGAGGAATGGTGATGACGAAGTGGATTACATTGTGACAATGGACGGCGAGACTATCGCTATCGAGGTTAAAAGCGGACGCAGGTCAATGAACAGCGGACTGCCGGCTTTTGCACAAAAGTACCATCCGAAACGCTCCGTGGTAGTAGGAACCGACGGATTAGATTTAGAGACTTTCTTCACCTGCAATATAGAAAACATTTTTTAACTCAGCAAGTGTTATGGAGCTGTTTTTTCAACGACATCATAAAAACGCACTCGTTATCATTTTTGCGGTTTTCGCAGTGCTGTTTTCGCTGCTCTCCGTCACAAATTATTACACTTTCAGAACATACGGCTTGGATCACGGCTTATATACAAAGGCCTTATACGACTACGCTCATTTCAGAATGTGCGATTGCAGTTTCTTCCAGAATGAGCCAATCGCGTTGTTGGGTGATCATTTTGATTTATATCTGATGATTTTTTCGCCTCTGATTTGGCTGTTCGGGCCGTTGACTCTTCTTATTGTGCAAATAGCCGCCGTGTTGTTTGGCGCATTGGGCATTTATAGGCTTATCCGTCTTTACAGCGATACTGAAACGCTGCCACTTGCCGCGACATTGTCGTTTCTGCTCTTTTTCGGCATCTGGCACGCCTTGGCTTTCGATTACCATTCCAATGTCGTCGCCACAATGCTTCTGCCATGGCTGCTGTATTGTTTCAAATCCCAAAAATATGGGAAAGCCTCGTTTTTATTGATAATGATGATGATTGCTAAGGAAACGATACCGCTATGGCTTTGCTTCGTCTTCATCGCATTACTTTGGGATTACCGCAAAGACAAAAAAGCCGTGATTTGGTTGACAGCATACATAATCTTCTGTCTTATTTATCTGATTGTCATCAATTTATATGTGATGCCGCATTTTAACCACGGTCACAGTCCCGGTTTCTGGCGTTACGAATATATGGGTTCCAATGTGAGGGACATCGCACTGTGGATGCTGGCTCATCCCGTGAAAGTCGTACAAAATCTCTTCTTTACGCCAAACGACGAAGGCATTAAAGCCGAATTTTATATCTGCGCGTTAACTTCAGGCTTGTTACTCGCTTTTTTCAAACCGAACTATTTGATAATGTTGATACCGTTATTGGTACAGAAAATGTTGGCATACGACGAGTCGTTTTGGGGCGTAACTCGCCAGTATAGTGTTGAATTTGCTCCCGTTTTGGTTGTCGCCGGTTTTATTGCCATTGCCAAACTTAAAAACATAAAGTGGCAGTTCGGACTATCCGCCGCAATGGTGATATTGACTTTGTCCACGACGATTTACACTGTTGACACACCGCTCACTTCGATTTCAACAGGTAGAGTAAGGATTTTTCAGGCACAACATTATCATCAAAGCGCATTTGACGTGGACGTGGCTCGCCGAATGCTTAATAAAATCCCCGATGACGCTTCCGTATGCGCGACAACGTTCTTCACGCCTCATTTAGCACTGCGCGACAGCGTTTATCTGTTCCCTTCCGGACTTCAATACAATGCCGAATATTTCTTAGTGAAGAAAAAACATTGGAGTTATTCCGGTGATGATACAAAAAAAGTCAGTACAGTGATAAACGGCAATCCTCTTTATGAGGTTTTAGACACAAACGGCGATTTATACCTACTCCGTAAAAAAAGATAGAGCAAGGAATTCTAACTTCTAAATTCTAACTTCTAAAATTCAATACCCATAACGGTCTTTCCATTTGTTATGGAGTGATGTTCTGATTTCGCGTTCCCGTGGGTTGTCCTGAGGCTCGTAAATTCTCGTTCCGGAAATCTCGTCAGGTAGGAATTCCTGTTCGACGAAGTTGCCCTGATAGTCATGAGCGTATTTGTATCCGTCGTGATAGCCGAGGTCTTTCATCAGTTTTGTGGGTGCGTTGCGCAGATGAAGCGGCACACTCAGGTTGCCAGTCTCCCTCACGATAGCTTGAGCCTTGTCGATGGCTACAACGGCGGCGTTACTCTTAGGCGAAGACGCAAGGTACGTCGCTGTCTGCGACAAAATAATCCTACTTTCCGGCCAGCCTATCTTGTTCACCGCATCGAAGCACGTATTTGCAAGGAGAAGCGCGTTAGGATTGGCGTTGCCGATGTCCTCCGAAGCAAGAATCAGCATCCTGCGGGCGATGAAGAGAGGATCTTCGCCGGCCTCAATCATTCTCGCAAGGTAATAGACGGCGGCGTTAGGGTCACTGCCGCGCATCGACTTGATGAAGGCCGATATGATATCGTAGTGCATCTCCCCTAACCTGTCGTATTTCACGAGATTACTTTGAATATAACGCGTCGTGCTGTCATTATCAATAACGAGCGTGTCGGTATTTTTTCCGGCTTCGTCAAGCATTGTGACCACGAGTTCCACGGCGTTTAGAAGTTTGCGCGCGTCGCCTCCGCTTATACGAAGCAACGCCTCGTCCTCTTTCAGCTCGATTTTCTTGTCGTAGTCTTTCTCAAGGACGGCGACAGCACTGCGGAGAAGCTTCCTCAGGTCATCTTTCTCCAACGACTTGAGAATATAGACCTGGCATCTTGAAAGAAGCGGCGATATGACTTCAAAACTCGGGTTTTCGGTCGTTGCGCCGATGAGTGTCACCAATCCCCGTTCGACGGCTCCGAGAAGGGAATCCTGCTGCGCCTTGCTGAAACGGTGGATTTCGTCGATGAACAAAATCGGCGGTTGCGCGGCCATCCGTGCCTTATCATAAACTTCACGCACGTCTTTCACGCCGCTGCTCACCGCGCTTAGGACATAAAACTGTCTTTTAACCTGCTTCGATATGATGAAGGCGAGCGTCGTCTTTCCCACTCCGGGCGGGCCCCAGAATATCATCGACGGAATGCGTTCACTCTCAATCGCCCTGCGCAAAACGGCATCTCTCCCAAGCAGATGTTCCTGCCCGATGTATCCGTCCAACGAATCAGGACGAAGTCTCTCGGCTAATGGTCTGAAGTCTGTTCTCAATGTCTGATTTTTTTCTGCAATGTTACGAAAAAAAAGCCCTTAAACGCGTAAAATCATCTTCCAAAAATCACGAATCTTTTCAAATCGACATTTTTCAGAAGGAGACAGGGCAAATAGACAAAGTTTTCATATCTTTGCCACGATGATTTAACTAAACAATATGAGAATCGTATTTTTCGGAACGCCCGAGTTTGCGGCTTCGCAACTTGAAGCAATTTATAAAAAAGGTTATGATGTCGCAGCCGTGGTGACGGTGCCCGACAAGCCTGCCGGCAGGGGCAAGCAGCTTCGCGAATCTGATGTAAAAATCAAGGCACAAGAACTCGCGTTGCCCGTTTTACAGCCCGAAAAACTCAAAGACGAGGTGTTCGTATCACAATTAAAGGCCGTCAATGCCGATGTATTCGTCGTGGTTGCATTCAGAATGCTTCCGGAAGTAATCTGGGCGATGCCGCCGAAAGGGACGTTTAACCTTCACGCCTCGCTTCTTCCGCAATATCGCGGCGCCGCCCCCATCAACCACGCCATCATGAACGGCGAAAAAAAGACCGGCGTCACGACGTTTTTCCTCAACAAAGACATCGACACGGGAGAAATCATACTTCAGAAGGAAACCGAGATAGGAGAAAGCGAAGACGTCGGCTCATTGTACGACAGACTTATGCTGATAGGCAACGACGCCGTCATCGAGACATTGAAAATGATTGAAAATGGAAATTTTTCAACGACAAGTCAGAATGAAGCGGCACCAAATGCGATTCTTCATCCTGCCCCGAAAATCTTCAAGGAAGACTGCTATATCGACTGGTCGCAAAGCGTTGAGACTGCCTTCAACTTCATCAGGGGACTGTCGCCCTACCCCGCCGCACACACGATATTCCGTTCCACCGACGGAAAATCGTTAGAAATAAAGATTTTCAAGTCGTCTTTTGAAAAGAAGGACAACATAAACGACATCGCGACGATACTGACCGACGGAAAATCATTCCTGAAAGTCAGGATGCGCGACGGCGACTTGTCAATCCTGACGCTTCAGCAGGCCGGAAAGAAAACGATGAACGTGGAAGATTTCCTAAGAGGCACGCATTTTGACGGCTCATGGAACGCTTTTTCACCAGAAAAAATTTTTTCATAAAAAAAAGTAAAAAAGATTTGGATTATTTGTGAAAATAACTAACTTTGCGGTGTAAAAAAAATTACAAACCCTTTAAAAACAAACCAATATGAACAAAGCAGAATTAATTAGCGCAATGGCCGAAAAAGCCGGTCTGACCAAAGTCGATGCAAAAAAAGCTCTTGAAGCATTCCTTTGCACAACAGCTTGCGAACTCAAGAAAAACGACGGAAAAGTTACTCTTATCGGTTTCGGAACCTTCGCTAAAGAAAATCGCCCGGAAAGAATGGGACGCAACCCGAGAACCGGCAAGCAGATTAAGATTGCTGCTAAAAACGTCGTCAGATTCAAAGCTGGCGCAGAACTTAATAAAGGCATAAACTAATATTTGACCTTTTTACTTTCAGGTCATCCGTTTGGATGACCTTTTTTTGTACCTTTGCGTCCTTATTGACACCAATCAGTCACAACATCAAAACAAGAAAAATCATGACGAACAAGGAAATAAGAAATTTCGAACTTTACACCACCGGCATCATCAGTATCGCGTGGAAAGACGGCGGAGAAGACAAATTCATCAACATAGACCTTGACCTCGCAGCCATGATGAGGATGCTTCAGATAGAAGGATTAGAGTATAAAGACGTCAAGAAAGCCAGCGACGAAGAAAGGCCGTTGGTATTTCACAAGGCAGTAATCATTCTCTTCCAAGAAGACGACCGCCCCGGACAGTATTACACATCAGAATGTTTTGACGACGAAGACGACCCCGTTGTCTTTCATGCAGAAGTCAAATGAGAGAAAGGATTCCCGACCTGCCCGATTTTGCGGCGATTGACTTCGAGGCCGCCAACGAACATCTCACGAGTGCGTGCAGTATCGGAGTCGTGATTGTCAGAAACCGCGAGATAAGCGACTCGTTTTACACTCTCCTGAAGCCCATTCCGAACTTCTACCGTTTTTGGAACACAAAGATTCACGGGCTCACCGAGAAGGACACTCACGACGCGCCGCTGTTTTCGGAAGCGTGGAAGACTATCGGGCCTATGATAGACGGGATGCCTATTTTAGCACACGGCAAGTCGTTCGAAGAGCGCACCTTAAAACGTCTGCTCAACTTCTTCCACATACCGCACGACGAATTTGTGTTTCACTGCACCCATCTTTGGTCGGAAAAACTGCTTCCCGACATCAGCGACCACAAGCTTCAGACCGTTGCAGCCTCATGCGGATACGACCTCACGAAGCACCATAACGCACTTGCCGATGCCGAAGCCTGCGCATACATCGGAATGAGTCTTTTCAGAGGCGGTTTCGTCAGTCAGAAAAAAACGAATTCCGACAGCCGTCAGTAAACTCAAAATCACTATATTTGCACCTTGACTTCCGCCACCATTTAGATGGTGGAATATTTGTTTTTAAAAAGTGGCTGTCGTGAACAACTGCTGTCCGTTATTATTTTCTAAAGAATACAAACAAACCATACATAAATTATTTGAATTGCTGCAAAATGAGATCATATAGATTAATCTTATCGTTTATCGTCATGGCGATTCTGATGCCCGCCGCCGCCCTCGGTCATAATGCTAATACAGACACGGTTTCGGGGCAGCGTCCCAGAATAGGATTCGTCCTTGGCGGCGGCGGGGCTCGCGGAGCCGCACATATCGGCGTACTCAAATATCTCTACGACCAAGGCATTCCGGTCGATTACGTCGTCGGAAACTCAATGGGTTCCATCATCGGAGCACTCTACTGCGTCGGTTATACGCCTGCTGAATTGGAAGACCTAATCGCCAAGATGGACTGGAACATCTATATGAAGGACGCCGTCCCGCGCGACAAAATGTCTATGTCGGAAAAAAACAGAAAAGAACAGTACCTGATCACAATTCCTTTCAACTCGACAAACTCAGTCAGAAAAATACTGCGCCGAAACAACAACAGCACTGAAAACGGAGACATCATCTCCACACTGCCGAGTTCCTTCGTGAGCGGGGCAAACCTTCTAAACCTCTTCAACAGCCTCTGCTTCGGCTACAACGACTCCATCGATTTCCACGACCTTCCCATTTCATTCGCCTGCATCGCCACCGATATCAGAACGGGTGAAGAAGTCGTGATGCAAAGCGGACGACTGCCGTTGTCGATAAGGGCGAGCATGGCTATCCCCGGACTTTTCGCGCCAGTAATGATTGACGGACGACTCCTTGTTGACGGAGGCCTCGTGAACAACTTCCCCACCGATGTCTGCAAAACGATGGGAGCCGACATCATCATCGGAAGCGAAGTGGCAAAAACGAAAATAGACAACCTCGACGACCTGAAGTCGCTGCCGCAATTGGGCGCACAGTTGAAAAGCATCATCGTCGAAGGCAAAAACGAGGAAAACAGAAAACTCTGCGACATATACTTCAAACCCGACCTTGCAGGCTTTTCAATGCTGAGTTTCAACGAAGAAGCTATACACGCACTCGTTAAAGCCGGCTACGAAGAAGCAAAAAAACACGACAAGGAAATCGCCGAACTGAAAAAAATCCTCGCATCATATCCGACAGACGTGTCGAGACTGAAAGCCCCGAAAGCCACCTTCCTCGACACCACGACGATACACATCAACTCTGTGACGATAAACGGCGCGACAAAAAAAGAAAACGACTTCCTCGTACGAAAATGCCGCATCAACAAACACACAGAAATATCCGGTCATGAAATTGCCGACATTATAGACATCATCAAAGGAACAGGCGCGTTTTCAAGCGTCACATACAGATTGAACAAAAATGACGCGGACACTGTTGCGAATAGTTACGACATAATTTTCGACGTTAAAAAGGTAGAACCTCAAACGGTAAGCCTCGGAATAAGGTACGACAGCGAGGAAAGCGCGGCCATACTCTTAGGCATCGGTATAAACAAACAAAGTCTCGCCGGCATGAAACTGTCCGCTACAGCACGACTCGCCTACAATCCACGCATCAACGCCACACTGACATGGTCGGGACTATCATTCGCAAGTTTCAACTTTTCCTACGACTTCCGCCAAGCGAAATACAACCTTCATGACGAGGGAAACAGAATCGAAAACAACGAATATAAAAAACACCTCTTCACCCTGAGTATGACCGAATCGCACCTCAGATCCTTGTCGATGCGTGCCGGCATATACAAAGAAATCGTCTCTATCAACGAATCAATGATTACCGAACTTTACGGTTATTCGAAGCGAGGCAACACAGGATTGTTCACAGGACTGACATTCGACAACTGCGACAACGCATATCTCACAAAAAAAGGATTATATCTGAATATCAACGGGAAACTATTTTTCAACGACGACAACGGATATAACGAATCCGATTTCGCGATGGACAAGCACATACTCGACATCAACGGCGAAGCCAAGGTCTTCATAACGCCGATGAACGGCAGAGTCACACTGATGCCGTGGGTGATGTTTCGTTCCATATCAGGCAATTTCAGCATATTCGAATGGAATTATGTCGGAGGCGAGATGAAGGGACGATATGCCGAACAACAACTTCCATTCGTCGGAGAACTGCGCTTCGGTGTCGATTACAACAACGTCGCGATAGCGAGAATGGACGTCAGAGTCAACATTTTTGGGAAACACTACATGACTGCCATATACAACTTCCTCCATTCAACTGACGAAATAGAGGATTTCTTCAGCACCCACGAAAATTATCACGGAGGAGGTATAAAATACACCTACGACAGTATGCTCGGCCCAATCTCAGCCGACATACAATACTCCGATCAATCAAAAAAAATCGGATTCTACGTCAGCATCGGATATGATTTCTAAATACAAAGCAAATAATAAGAAATATGAAAAGAGCCTTACTTCTCATCGCGTTAACGAGTGTCGTCATGACCCTTTCTGCACAAGAGCCTGTGACAGACACAATCAAACAGTCAAAGGCACAAAATATTGAAGTCATCAAGCAGCAGAAGGATAGTCCTCATTTTTTCGACAGGAATGTCTTTAAAAAAGGTACTCCGAAATTCGTTCAGAAACTAAGGACATGGTTTGACGCGTTTGCCATCGGAGATCAGGACACTAATTATGTCGCGCTGCCTGAGAAACGCATCATTCTGAAGACGACGTTTTACGGACAGAATCTCGACGTCAGGGCAAGATTTTTCATTCCAAGCGAAAATGAAGCAGCTGTTCCGTCTCTGAGATACCCCACAAACCTTGACTACAGTGTCTATTCCGGAGCAAACCTGCGCCTTGCACTCGGAGCCTCTTACAGAGGATTCGGCGGAAGTCTCTCAATGGCATTATCCAACAGATTTGCCTACAGTCTCGCGCTAAGCTCTTTCGGAAGCACTGTCGGAGGCGAGATCACATATCAGACTTTTGAAAACGTCGATTCCGAAATCATTCCATTGTATAACGGCCATAAATATGGCAACAACATCGTCACAGAAGACGACGACGTGTCAGTCAAATACCTGAATCTTAACGGATATTACTGCTTAAACAACAAGAAGTTCAACTACAGCGCGGCATATTCAGGAGCCGCCATCCAGAAGAAAAGCGTTGGAACATTTCTCTTAGGCGTGTCCTACTCATATTTGGAAATTGAAAGCAAAAACTGGCTGTTGAAGTCGCTTTACGCGAACGATGTAAACATTTATTCACATCAGGCATCAATCGGGTTCGGCTACGCATACAACCTCGTCCTTTTAAAATCACACTTGGTACTGCACGCAAGCGCAATGCCGCAGCTGACATGGAACATAAAAAACAGAATCTCAAAATTATCGAGCGAGGACTTCAAAAACATGTACCTGACTTTTACGGGAAACGAGATAAGCGATGAAGAATTGGCTTATTATCAACAATACTGGATTGATCCGACAAACGACAAAATCGACGATTACAACGGAAAACACAACTTCGCTCCAACTGGTGTCGTAAGAAGTGCCGCGACATATACGACCGGCGACTTCATATTCACACTCAAGGGTTATTACTGCTTTTATATAACAAGTACCAACGACGATTTCGGGATGGCGTCAAACACATACGGGTTCGACTTCATCCTCGGATACAGATTATAATCTCTTATCAAAAACAAACACTAAATCAAAAAAAATGCTTCTACTCCTTATCTTTTTGTTCGGCGCAATGTCAATATCGTTCCTATGTTCGGTACTTGAAGCCGTCCTTATGTCAACGCCGGTGTCGTATCTCAATATGAAAGAAGAAGAAGGCAACGTCAAAGCGATCAAATTCAAGAAATTCAAGACGAATATCGACAAACCCATCGCGGCGATACTGTCTCTCAACACCATAGCCAACACCGTCGGGGCGGCAGGTGTCGGACAGCAGGCGAACATCATCTTCGGAAGTGCATGGTTTGGTGCCGTCTCCGCCGTGACGACGCTTCTCATCCTCGTCTTTTCAGAGATAATACCGAAAACCATCGGCACATCGTATTGGAAACGCCTCACGGGCTTCACCGCCGACGTGATAAGCATCCTCATCATATTGATGTATCCTCTCGTGATGATGATACGAGGCATAAGCCGTCTCTTCACGCCTAACGAAGTCGAAAACACCGTCAGCCGCGAAGAAGTTTCAGCTATGGTCAATGTAGGCGAAGAGGAAGGCGTTTTCGAGAAATCGGAAAACAAGATAATACAGAACCTCATCAAACTCGACAATGTGAAGGCCGTTGATGCCATGACACCGCGCGTCGTTGCCGCGATTGCGCCTGAATCGATGAAACTCAAGGCTTTTTATCAGAACAAGAAGTACCTCCACCACTCACGCATCCCCGTCTATTCCGACTCACCGGAGTTCATTACGGGCTATATACTTCGAAGCGAGGCACTCGAACTCCTCGCCAACGATAAGTTTAACGTCACACTCGGCGAGATAAAACGCGACGTCGAGCTGTTCAATGAAGAATTATCGATAAGCGACATCTGGGAAAAACTTCTCGGACACAAAGAACAGATAGCCATAATCATCGACGAATACGGTTGCTTCCAAGGCATTCTGACTTTGGAGGACATCATCGAGACCATACTCGGACTTGAGATTATCGACGAGAGTGACGAAATCGACGACATGCAGCAGTACGCAAAGGAACGCTGGCAGCAGAGACAGAAGAAATACAAGGAGATCAACCTTCCCGACTAATCGGCATCGAAAGAAGACAATACGTCGGCGATATGCGCGACTCGTACCGGGATGTCGTGCTTTTTCGCGAAACCGTCAAGGTGCATCAGGCAGGAAATATCGTTCGTCACTAAATATTCGGCGCCCGATTCCATGATGTCGTTAAATTTACGCTCGGCCAAAGCCGCCGATATGGGCTCATGCTGGACTGAAAACATCCCGCCGAAGCCGCAACACAATTCCGGATGCTTTATTTCGACAAGTTCAAGTCCCTTCACATTCGACAAGAGGACACGCCCCTCATCTTTCAGACCGAGTTCCCTAAGCGAGGAACAGGTGTCGTGGTACGCCACCTTATACGGAAACGACGCACCGAAATCGACAAATCCGCACTTGTGCACCAAAAATTCGGTCAACTCATAAATATTGGAGACGAGACGTTTGTATTCGAGATGAGAACCGGTATTGTGAAACAGCTCACGATAACGGGTCCTGATATAGCCGACACACGAAGAACTCACCCCGACAATCGGCCTGTCGTTTGGAAAATCACTCAGGAACTTCTCCCCCATTTTCTTGGCCTTATCGACAAATCCCGCGTTGAACGCGACCTTGCCGCAACACGTCTGCTCGGGATTATAACACACTTCAACGCCGGCACGTTTCAAGACTTTCACCACATTTTTGGCCGTTTCAGGATAAAACTGATCCATCACACACGAAACAAACAAGTCTATTGTCATCTGCAAATGTTTTTTAATTTGCAAAGGTAATTAACTTTTCGTAATTTCGCACCTCATATTACGTGAAATAATGGAATACGACGACTTCATGGGTAATGATGAGGAAATCAACGAACTCATCGAGAAATACGAAAACACAAAAGACAACGGACTGCCGTATTATTTTGACAGCGACGACTATAACGTCATTGTGGAATACTATCTGCAGAAAAACGAATGGGAATCGGCATTAGAAGCCGCCGAAAAAGCAAAAATGCTCCATCCGTCCGACAACACAACGAAACTGATAATGGCCAAAGTCCTTGTTTTCGAACACAAAAGCAAGAAAGCTCTACAACTGCTGAAGGAAATCGGCCTCGAGCACAACGACCTCGACTTCCTACTCACACTCGCAGGCTGCTACGCCGACCTCGGAAAACACAAAAAATCCATCGAAGCATATCAAAAAGCATTGGAATCTGTCGAAGACTTTGACCAATTCGATATTTACAGCAACATGGCCTTCGAATACGAAGCACTCGGCGACATCGAACATTCGTTAGAATACATCAAGAAATCACTCGGGAACAACCACGACATCGAAGACAAATACCACGACATCA
Source organism: Bacteroidales bacterium (assembly GCA_024400195.1). Classification (GTDB taxonomy): domain Bacteria; phylum Bacteroidota; class Bacteroidia; order Bacteroidales; family F082; genus Limimorpha. The sequence goes on along the minus strand of JAKSNC010000003.1, from coordinate 16,910 downwards.
GGCAGAACTACCTCCAACTAAACAGAAACGACGAATGCGTCGAGTTCTTCAAAAGCCTTATCGACAAAAACCCTTATGATAAAGAGGCATGGCTCACCCTCGGCGACACGTACCGCTCGACAGGACTTCTCGAAAAAGCCGCCGAACAATACGAATACGCACTCTCCATTGACCCGAAATACCGACGCGCATACGAAAACTTATCTGTAACACTCGCCGCACTCAACAAACTGAAAGACACAATAGAAATCATCGAAGAAGCCATTAAAAACAAAGTCGAGACATCTTCAATGCTGTGCCTTCTCGGTGAATCGTACCACGCGTTGAACAACGACGAAAAAGCCATCGAATATTTCAACACCGTACTGAAAAAAGACGTCACAAACGACAAGGCCTGTTCGGGACTCGCCCACATAATGTGCGACAGAGGCGACCTAAAATCGGCACTGCAGTATATCGACAAGGCTCTCAGCGACATCTATCCCGACCCGGAACTGTACCGCATCAAAACAGAACTACTCATCATCAACGAACAGTACAGCAAGGCTCTGACACAACTCAACATATACGAAAGCTACGTCGGACAAAATTACGAGACAGTTAATATCCGCATCGACATACATCTCAAACAAAACAAACCCGATTTGGCAGTCAAAGACATCAACAACGCCATAAAACACTCGTCCGACTACGACATGATTTCACGACTGCTGTACAACAAGGCCGAAATTCTCTTCACCTCGTCAAGAGACGAAGAAGCACTTGCCACACTCGACACCGCCATACGCACCGCACCGATATATTTCAAAGACTTCCTCGAACTCAATCCCGACTTCAAGGACGATATGAGAATCATCGACTTATATAACGAAATATGTAAAAAAGGAAACAAAAACTAATAAACGGACATGAACAATTTTGTAGTTAATTTTCTGAAGGGTTTAGGCATCGGCACCGCCAATGTCATCCCCGGCGTCTCCGGCGGCACAATAGCACTGCTGACTGGAATATTCGAGCGTCTCATCAACGCCCTCAAAACATTCAACATCAAAGCGTTAAAACTGTTATTCAGAGGAAGATTCAAAGATTTCGCACAACACACCGACTTTTACTTTCTCGCCTCCGTCGGTACCGGCGTCTTCATCGCGATACTAACGATAGCACGCATTTTCGGTTATCTGTTCGACAACTACCCCGTTTATCTGTGGTCGTTTTTCTTCGGTCTCATCCTCGCCTCTATTTACTACGTCGCCATCACCGTCGAGAAATGGAATTGGAAGACTGTTATCGCCTTCGTCATCGGCACTGCCTTTGCCTTATTTATCGCGTTCGCCACGCCCGCGCAGCAGAACAGCAACTTCCTCTACTTAGTCATCTGCGGGGCTGTCGCCACATGCAGCATGATTCTTCCAGGGCTGTCAGGCTCCTTCGTCCTCGTCCTCATGGGCAACTATCAACTCGTAATGATCGATGCAGTCAACGACCTCGACTTTTCGGTGCTGATTCCTGTAATCATCGGCGCAGTCGGCGGCATCATCGCCTTCGCACATCTCCTGTCGTGGGTCTTCCAACACTTCCGCGACATGACAATCGCACTCCTTTCAGGGTTCATACTCGGCTCGATGCCTGTTATCTATCCATGGAAAAACCAAATTATGCACATCTTCAACAGCGACGGCACGACCACTGAAGCCGTCATCAAGGCGGGAGAGAAAGTAATAACGGAAATGCCGTGTAAAACAATCGGTTACGAATACTTCATTCCTGAAAACGACATTCATCTCGCAACGGCCATTGTGCTGATGGCAATCGGAGCGTTCATCATCATCTTAACAGAAAAAAAAGCAGCCGCACACAAATGAGATTCGGTTTGATTGGTCATCATCTGTCGCATTCTTTTTCAAAGGCTTATTTCACTGATTTCTTTGAGAGAGAAGGACTTAACCATTCATACGACGTTTTCGACATTGATAATATCGAAAGCATCATTGATATTATCAGGGAAAATCACCTTGACGGCATCAACGTGACATCGCCATACAAAGAACAGATTATACCTTTTTTAGATGAGGTCGATATAGCCGCCGGCAAAATCGGAGCCGTGAACGTGGTCAAGATTTGGCACGAGGCCGAAAAAATCATTCTGAAAGGCTTTAACACCGACGTCATCGGCTTTGAGAGACTGCTTGCTGAAGCGAAAAAACACGCGGAAATCAAGACAGCTTTGATCTGCGGCAGCGGCGGAGCGAGCAAAGCCGTACAATATGTATTAAAAAACAGTGATATTCAATTCGATATAGCAACACGAAGAAACACTGACGCGACAAAAGACTTCATTTCATACGAAAAGCTTCAAGTTGTCGGATTGAGTCGTTATGATTTGATTATCAATGCAACGCCATTAGGGATGTATCCTGATACTGAAAGTTGTGTCGTGCTTCCGTTTGAGACGATGAAGAGAAAATCTGTCGCGATAGATTTAATCTACAATCCTGAAAAGACCAAGTTTCTGATGTGCGCGGAGCGAAGCGGAGCGCACATCAGAAACGGCAGACAGATGCTGACAGGACAGGCCGAAGCCGCATGGAAGATATTTGAAGGAACTTTGTAAAAGAACGTTTTGCCAAAAGTACCTTTATGCGATTTTAAGGCAGCATCCATGAATTGCTTTGAAATTTTGTTTGCGGCTTATAAACAATAATGCTGACGGACATCATCAAACCACATCTGTTGGTTTTAAGGACGAAATTCAAGGAATACATCTGGCTCGTGAACACGATTCACAGGTTCAAAAGAATGACATTTGCGGAGATAAACAGGAAATGGCTCGCGACGGAAATGAGCGAAGGCATCGACCTGGCGCGTTCCACCTTCAATAGGATTCTTTATAATAAAACGCCTTCCCCACCCTTCTTATGTGTTCGCCGATGGGGTTGTCGCATCACTTAAACCGTACATGGCTCATTTGTTTTCAAGTTTGTTTTTTTCAACAATTAATTTGTCATCAAGACATCGGCTTTGTAAAGCAAAAACATTTTTTGAAACGGCAACTTTGTAATAATTCATATCTTTTTTAAAACAGCTTCCTCCAGTCGGTCGCTGAATTCCTCAAGGGAGACACATCCTTTGGGAGCTTGTGGATAAATTTTGGTTTTGGTATTGTTTTGGTTATCAAACTGATTGTCTGTAATTTTCAAGGCTCTCATAACTTAAGTTTTTTAATTTATAACTTTGCAAAAGTACAATATTTTTTGGAAACATTTTTCAAAAAAAAGGAATCCTCTTCGATATACGACCAAAGAGGATTTCTACAATTCGCACCGCTATAACTGAAACAGCGATGTTTATATTTCTTTCTCCCGTGCCACTGCTTCGTTCGGCTGCTGCCTCACTGTGGCACTCTGAAAGACGCTCCGTTTGCGCTTCCCTTTTTGCCTATTGGCTAATTCTGGGCATCGGCGACTAAGCGCACAGAGAAGCCGTAGGACCGGCTGTAGTAGTAGAGGCCGTAGTGGCCTGAGTGGAAGTCGAGGTCGTACGCGCTGTCTGAACTGTACGGCGAAGACGACCAGTAGTCTCCGAGGGAGCCGACGTCGTAGACACTCGAACCACTGCGGTAACCAGCAGCCGGCAGGAAAACACAACCTGCGGGCTCAAAAAAGTTCTCCCACGTCGAAGCCGAAATTACATTTGTACTAAAATCAGCACCTGAGCTATTTGTACTATTCAATGAATAAATATCTTTACTCCAACTATCTGGAACTACAATCGTTCCTCTAATCCCATTAACCTTTGCCTTCGCATAGCGAACACCTGATGACGTAGTACGGTTAAACATTACATAACTCCATTCATCTTTAGCCAACGTGCGCCACTTGCCTGTTGTGCCTTCGAGAGTGGGCAATCCACAATAATCTCCCCAATCTTTAAATGACGGATAATCACTATAGTATGTATAGTGTGTTGGGTTATCTCCCGTCCCCCAGCCAAACAAATCTATCCAACCAGAATATGTTGATGAGATATTTTCATTAGCCTCTCCTATATAATCCCACTGCTTCTCGGCAAAACGCCATTGCTTTGTGCTTGCTTTATACTGTAGATTACCTGGTGAAAAACAAACACTCTTAGAAGAAGAAACAGAGAAAGTCTTATCAACCGTCGTGCCATTTCCGCCGCCATTTCCGCCACCATTTCCGCCGCCACCATTAGAACATAAAGTTTCGACGAACTGCTGAGCAGCATTTTTCATATTATTAAAATCATTTCCCAATGAAGTCGTGCAGTCTAAAACCAACATTATAAGCGCACTACTCTGTTCTTCTATAACCTGGGTTGAACCACTTGGTGAAAATTCCGTCTCAGGCACCCAGTTGTCTGATTTTTTCTGCCATAATTTAATGCGATTTATATCAGTTTGTGTCAAAAGCTCTCCATTGGCTTTTGTGAGGTTTTCAAACACAATCTGATAATAAGAGCCTTCAACTCCCACTGACGTCAAAGAAGTAGCGCCATCCTTGAAACCATGATATGTGATATTCTCAACAAGCAATCCAGATGAATTTTTCGTATATGTCCCTTCCACATATAAATTTGAGTTTTCAACGTCAGTAATATTATCGAAAGTAAATCTGATAAGACTTCCACTATTGTATCCTCCCGGAACTTTTAGCATAAGCTTTGAATTGGTTGACACGGAATGTAATGATTCTGCTATTTCCGCAAAACTTTCCAGTGCCTCATTCATATTCTCTGCTTCATACACGTTGTTGTCATCACTCGCCAGTTTCTTCAGATTCGCTCTAAATGTCTCAATATCTGCCTGGGCATCCAACCCTTTCAATCCGATAGTGTATGCGGTTATGCGTTTTCCATGCACGATGTCGTTTTTTATCTTATCATGCAAAGCATTCCTATATTCTTCGTCAGTATTGTAATTTCCCGGATTGGGCAGACTCGGGCCTATTGACACATTATCCAAACCATCAGTAAAAGTCACCAATACGACATTTTTCAATTTGGGTGGCTCCTGCGATGATTTCAAATTTTCCAACGCAACATAATCAGCATAATATAAAGCTGTACCATTTGCAGTGGTTAAATCATTGATAAATGTTTTGAATTTATATTTAGTGGAGTTATTCAACAAACTGATGTCCTTCGTATAGAGATCATCGTTGAATCCTATAATGCCGAGATGGATTCCCTCCTCATTACCGCCTGTATTGCCGCCTCCGCTATCCGAACTGTCGTCGTTTTTCTTGCACGACACGCACAGCGCCATCGCCATGCACACCATCACCGTAGTGAATAATCTGATACGTCTTTTCATTTTAAAAACCCTAAATTCGTGTCGGGCGCAACTTTTTATTTTCCTTTTCAGCACCGCAAAGGAAAACTCAAAACAAAAGAAGCGTGGCACTGTATGCCATATTGCAGATGAAGGTCGTAGGAAAAACCCGAAAACACAAACATGGAACAACAGCCCACGCAATATTGCGTGAAACCGTTATGAAACCTTGTGTTTTCAAATGAAAATTTCCTACGTTTTCATCTACAAGATAAGCATAACGCTTCTATAACAAACTGATTGGCTAACCAATCAGGCTGCAAAAATAATAATTTTTCACGCAGCCTCTGATTTTTTCTGAAAAAAAATTGTATCTTTGCAACGTCGTTTTACCATACAGCGCAGGTAACGAAGACTGTCAGCGTCGATGTTTTTGACAGTGACGAAAAAATCAGACCGAAGTTCTACTTCGGTCTTTTTATTATATCAAATGCGGTCAGAAGCCATTTCTTTATTTGACCTCCGTTTTCATCAACATTCATAATTTTGGATTTGGTTAAGAAGTTGTTTTGATCAAAACGACTTCTAAGTAAAAAAATATAGGGGACAAAGTAATCCTTGTCCCCTACTGAAATTATTCCATCACTCTGCAAACCAGATTTCTGTCGCCGAAGGCGTCGTCAATCCTTGTGACGTGCGGGAAGTATTTGTCCTGGACATCGCTCTTGAGCGGGAAGCCGGCCTCCTGACGCGTGAACGGGAACTGCCACTCGTTGGCCATCAGCATTTCCGCGGTAAACGGAGCATTGGAGATGAGGTTGTTGTCCTTAGCAGCCTTACCACTCTCAATATCAGCGATTTCCTTGCGAATCATAATCATCGCATCGACAAATCTGTCGAGTTCGGCGAGCGGCTCGCTCTCTGTCGGTTCAACCATCAAAGTCTCGTGCACCGGGAACGCCACTGTCGGAGCATGGAAGCCGTAGTCCATCAGACGTTTCGCTATGTCGATTGCGCTCACGCCGACGGTATGGCTTATGGCGTTGATGTCGAGAATCATCTCGTGAGCCACGTGTCCGTGATTGCCTGTATAGAGAATCGGATAGTAGTCTTTAAGTCTCTCTTTCAGATAGTTAGCGTTCATAATCGCGCCCATTGTAGCCTTCTTGAGACCTTCGCCGCCGAGCATCTTGATGTAGCAGTACGAAATGGTGAGGATCTGCGCACTTCCGAACGGAGCGGCTGATACGGCACCGCACTGTTTCTCGCCGCCGGTCTTGAAGCAGATATGAGACGGCAGGAACGGTACGAGATGCGCCGCGACTCCGATTGGGCCGACGCCCGGACCGCCGCCGCCGTGAGGAATGGCAAACGTCTTGTGCAGGTTGAGATGGCAGACATCGGCTCCGATATAACCCGGGCATGTGAGTCCGACCTGAGCGTTCATATTGGCTCCGTCCATATAAACCTGGCCGCCGTTGTCGTGAACTATCTTGACAAGGGTGCGGATGCCGTCTTCGTAAATACCGTGCGTCGAAGGATAAGTCACCATGAAGGCCGCGAGGTTGTCCTTATATTGTTCGGCCTTCGCCTTCGCGTCTTCGAGGTCGATATTGCCGTGGTCGTCGCACTTCACGACAACGACCTGCATTCCGGCCATTGCCGATGAAGCTGGATTCGTGCCGTGTGCCGATGCCGGGATAAGGCAGATGTTGCGGTGTCCCTGACCGTTGGCTTCCTGATAACGACGTATCGTGAGAAGTCCTGCATATTCGCCGCTCGCTCCCGAATTGGGCATGAACGACATCCCTTTGAAGCCCGTTATCTCGCAGAGGTCTTTCGCGAGTTCATTGATGAGCTCAAGATAACCTTCAACCTGGTCGGCGGGGACGAAAGGATGAATGTTCCCAAATTCAGGCCAGCTTAGGGCAAACATCGATGTTGCAGGATTCAATTTCATCGTGCACGAACCGAGCGGAATCATCGAGCGATTGAGACTCAAATCGCGGTCTTCAAGCTTCTTCATATAACGCATCATATCAGTCTCGCTTCTGTATTTGAAGAAGAGAGGAGCCTGCAGATAAGCCGATTTACGCTGCATGCCTTCCTGAATGCCGCATAATGTCGAGCAGATTTTCGGATTACATTCAAAATCAACATGTTTCTTGCCAAGAACCTCGCAAACAACAGCGACGAGTTCGTTAACGTCGGCAAGTGAAGTCGTCTCATCAAGGCTGATGCCGAAATGCTGTTTGTCGATGATGCGGACGTTGATCTTGTGTTCAAGCATCTTTTCATTGACTTTGCATGTGCAGAAACCTTCAGGCAGTTCGAGATACAGTGTATCGAAGAAGTTATCGTTCAACTGTTTCACGCCGTACTGCTGCATCTCTCTGTTGAGGACGCAGGTCATCTTGTGAATGTTCGTCGCAATCTCCCTGATTCCGTCGGGGCCGTGATAGATAGCGTAGAAGCCCGACATGATGGCGAGAAGAGCCTGGGCCGTGCAGATATTTGAGGTCGCTTTTTCGCGTTTGATGTGCTGCTCGCGTGTCTGAAGTGCGAGACGATAAGCCGGATTTCCGAGAGCGTCTTTCGAGATGCCGATGATACGTCCAGGCATGCTGCGCTTGTAGTTTTCAGTCGTGGCGAAATAACCTGCGTGAGGACCACCGAATGCCATCGGAAGACCGAAACGCTGATTTGAACCGACAACGACATCAGCTCCCCACTCTCCAGGTGCACTGATAAGTGCCAAACTCATGAGGTCGGCGGCGACAGCAACCTGAATACCCTTTTCCTTCCACATCTTGACCGACTCGCGATAGTCGATGACGCGTCCGAACTGATTCGGAATCTGAATCATGACACCGTAGAACGACTCATCGGCTGTGAATTTTTCGACATCTCCGACAACGACTTCAATACCAAGGAAATGAGCTCTCGACTTCATAACCTCTATCGTCTGCGGAAAGACGTCGTCAGCCACGAACATCTTGTTGACGCCTGCTTTCACCTGGGCGCGGCTGCGGCTGTAGAAGAACATCAACATCGCTTCGGCTGCGGCTGTCGCCTCATCAAGAAGTGACGCATTAGCTATCGGCATCGCCGTCATATCGCTGATGACAGTCTGATAATTAAGAAGAGCCTCGAGGCGGCCTTGCGACACTTCGGCCTGATAAGGAGTGTAGGAAGTGTACCAGCCCGGATTCTCGAGCACGTTGCGCGTTATAACACCCGGAGTGATGACATTGTAATAACCCATTCCAATGAACGACCTATAAAGTTTGTTTTTCGCTCCCAAGGCCTTCAGATGATTAAAAATCTCGTATTCGTTCATTCCCCTGCCGATATTGAGGTCTTTCGGAAGACGGATTTCTGGTGAAATGATTTCATCAATGAGCTGCTCCTGCGACTTAACGCCTATAACTTTGAGCATTTTTTCAGCGTCAGCCTCCGTAGGGCCGTTATGACGCTTAATAAAGTTATTGTTAATCATAAGTTTATGTTAATTGTATTTAAAAATCAAAACAAAACTACAAAGATGCAAATTTAAGATTTTTTAGAGAACTCCGCTGCTGACGATGCACATTTTTATAAATTTGCAGAAAAAAGAAAAAATCATGACGACATCCACGGCTGAAACGCTTGCCTCCTTTAGTCTTTTCTCGAGTATTTCCATTGAAAAACTCGAAAAATTCGTTTCCGTGACATCCATATCACAGCGTTCTTTCGAGGTCGGAAGAATGATTTTCATTCAGGGCACCGTCTGTGAGAACCTTCATCTACTTGTCGGAGGAAAGGCTCGCGCCGTGATGATGAACGCCGACGGGAAACAGGTCACTATTGAAGAGATGAGTTCTCCGAGGATAATCGCTCCGGCTGCACTTTTCGCCAGCACAAACGTCTTTCCGGTCAATATCGTGGCCGTCAGCGACTGCAGCATTCTGTTTATTCCGAAAAACGACTTTCTCAACCTAATGCGCCAAGAGCCTTCGGTGATGAGCGGCTTCATTGAGTTATTGTCCGACAAAAGCATCTTTTTAAGCATGAAAATCAATTCATTTGCGCTTCAGACGCTCAAAGAGAGACTTGCGTCGTATCTTCTTTCGGAAGATGAAAGACACACTCAGAAAGAGGTTGCAGAGATGCTCGGTGTGACGCGTCCGTCGTTGGCAAGAGTTCTCGCCGAATTTGCAGACGAAGGATGTATTGCCATCAGAAACCGTAAAATCGAAATCCTCGACAAAAAAAAGTTAGAATCCGCCAGCCGTTAACCGTTATTTTCCGAATCCGGCGATAGATTTTCTGCCGAACAGGTATTTGTTGTAATCGAGGACGTTGGTGTCGTGTTCCTTTTCGAGAGACAAATCAAGGACTTCGAGCATATTTTCGACAAAAGTGAAATTCAATCCTTCGGTATATTCTTTTTTTATGTCCATAAAGTCGCGCTCGTTATCTTTCGACAATATGACGTGGGTGATTCCGTTGCGTTTGGCGGCGAGTATCTTCTCCTGTATTCCGCCGACGGGAAGGACTCTGCCACGAAGCGTTATCTCGCCAGTCATAGCCAGTTTGTCGTGGACTCTTCTTTGTGTCAAAGCAGATGTCAAAGCCGTAAGCATTGTGATGCCGGCAGACGGGCCGTCTTTCGGAGTCGCTCCTTCCGGAACGTGAATATGGACATTCCATTCATCAAACACTACCGGATTGATATTCAGTTGTGCCGCGTGCGCCTTGATAAACTCGTATGCTATCACTGCCGACTCCTTCATCACGTCGCCGAGATTTCCCGTAAGGTTCAATTGACCGTGTCCGCGGCTCAAACTCACCTCTATTGAAAGAATTTCTCCACCAACAGAAGTCCATGCGAGGCCGACGGCGACACCCGGTGTAGAATGGTTCACCTCGTCTTCATCATGATGCAGAGGCACTCCGAGAGCATCACGCAAATCCTGTAGTGTCACTTTTTTTACGCACGCCTCGCCCATCGCTATGGATTTCGCCTTGCGCCGTATGACTGACGCTATCTGACGTTCAAGAGTTCTGACGCCGGCTTCACGGGTGTAGTCGTCAATGACATTCATCATCATATCTTCGGAGAAGAGCACATCTTTTGAAGTCAGACCGTGCTCCTTCAACTGTTTTGGAACAAGATGCCGTTTTGCAATCTGATATTTTTCTTCACGGAGATAACCGTTGAGGTTTATTATCTCCATTCTGTCACGAAGGGCCGGATTTATTGTCGAAAGACTGTTTGCCGTTGCAATGAAAAGGACTCGCGACAAATCGTAATCAAGTTCGATAAAGTTGTCGTAAAATGCAGTATTCTGTTCTGGATCAAGTATTTCGAGAAGAGCTGCCTGCGGATCTCCGTTGACATTGTTTCCGCTGACTTTGTCGATTTCATCGAGAACGAAAACGGGGTTAGCCGACTTAGCCTTTCTGAGGCTTTGGATGATACGTCCCGGCATCGCGCCGATATATGTTTTTCTGTGGCCTCGCAGTTCCGATTCGTCACGCACACCGCCCAATGACATCCTGACATATTTACGTCCCAAAGCACGTGCGACAGACTTTCCAAGTGACGTCTTTCCCACTCCTGGAGGGCCTACGAGACACAAAATCGGAGACTTCATGTCGTTTTTCAGTTTGAGGACGGCCAAAAATTCAATTATGCGTTCTTTTACTTTTTCAAGTCCAAAATGGTCTTTATCAAGAACTTTCTGTGCGTGCGAAAGATCGAAATTATCTTTTGTGCATTCATTCCAAGGCAGTTCGACAAGATATTCGAGATAATTATGCTGTACACCGTAGTCGGCCACCTGCGGATTCATCCTCTGCAGTTTGGCGAGTTCCTTATCGAAAGCCTCTGACACATTGTCAGGCCATTTTTTCCTCGCCGCCTTTTCCTTCAGTTCTTTGACATCTTTCTCGTTAGGAGTTCCTCCAAGCTCTTCCTGAATAGTTCTAAGTTGTTGATTAAGAAAGTATTCACGTTGTTGTTTATCAAGATCTACTTTAACTTTGCTCTGAATCTGTAATTTCAGTTCGTTCATTTGAACTTCTTTAGTAAGAACTGAAAGCAGGTTGTTTGCGAAGTCTTTTATATCAAGTTTTTCGAGAAGGTTTTGTCGTTCGGTATTGTCGTTTATGAAGTTGGTGGCCACATAATTAAGCATGAACCACGGATTGTCGATATTCTTTATGGCGAAAGACGCTTCTGCCGGAAGGTTTGCCATAGACGTTATCTTCACGGCGAGGTCTTTTATGCTCTGTATCAGGGCTCTGAAATCTCTGTCTTTTGGAACGTCAGAAGTTTCCTGACAAAGTTCTACCAAACCTTTAAGATAAGGCTCAGAAGTTGTTAATTCTCCGAGTCTAAAGCGTCGTTTTCCCTGAAGGATTACGGTAGTATTTCCGTTAGGCATTTTTAGCGTTCTCATGACGACGGCGACAGTTCCGATGTCGTAGAGGTCTTTTCGCGAAGGTTCTTCGACGTCAGGGTCGCGTTGTGATATAACACCGACAGCCTTATGTTGTTTGTATGCGTCTTTGATGAGACGGATGGACTTATCGCGTCCGACGGTTATCGGGATGAGGGTTCCGGGGAAGAGCACGGCGTTTCTGAGTGGCATAACCGCCATTTCTTCCGGAATGTCGGTTTCTTTTAATTTGGGGTCATCGCCGGGTAGTATGATCGGTATTATTTCTGTCTCATCGCTAACGATGTCATCCATCATTATTACATCGGAGTTGATATTGTCTGTCATAATTTCATTATTTCGGGTTTGGTGCGGTTTTGTCAACAACTATGCCAAAAGCAAACCCCTGCCTAAAGCGGCAAGGGTCAACTCATGGTGTACAAATCAAACAAAAATAAAAAGTCTTAAAAAATGAAAATTTACTTATTATTTTTAGCCTCGTTAAACTTCTTGTACTTGTTGAGGAACTTATCAACACGACCGGCAGTATCTACGAGCTTCATCTTGCCTGTATAGAACGGGTGCGAAGTGTTGGAAATTTCAAGTTTCACGAGGGGATACTCTTTACCATCTTCCCAAACGATGGTGTCTTTTGTTTTGACTGTCGAACGCGACATGAACGCGACCTCGTTGGACATATCTTTGAAAACCACGAGGCGATAATCCTTAGGATGTATGTCTTTTTTCATCTCTGATAATTTTTATTTCAAATTTCGGACTGCAAAGATACGTTTTTTTTCAAAACAAAATTCATTTCGTGATAATCTTTTTTCATCTTTTTGCAAATAATTATTTTTCAGTCTTTTCGGCTCTTTCCGATGTACACTTTCGAGATGTTTTATCGTGGAAAAAGATTTTTACATAAAAGGTAATCCGATTGCTTTTATTTCTTACCTTTGCAAGAAAATAGAACTTAACAATAATAAATAAACTTTTAAAAACATTGTAATGAAAACAGCTTACAATTTCAATGCAGGACCGTGTGTCCTTCCAAAGCAGGCAGTTGAATCAACTATCAACGCCATTCGTGATTTCGACAACACAGGCATTGGCCTGATGGAAATTTCTCACCGTACCTCGGGTTGGGAACGTACGATGGAAGAGACACGCCAACTCTGGCGCGACCTCCTCAACATTCCCGCCGAATATGAGGTTTTGTTCCTCGGTGGTGGTGCAAGCACACAATTCATGACTGTTCCTGCCAACCTCCTCAACAAGAAGGCTGCATATCTTCAGACTGGTGTCTGGGCAAAGAAAGCCGCAAAAGAGGCAAAACTTTTCGGTAAAGTTGACATCATCGCAAGCAGCGAAGATAAGACTTACAGCTACATTCCGAAGGGATGGACAGTTCCTGCCGATGCCGACTACTTCCACATCACGACGAACAACACCATTTACGGAACTGAGATCCGCAAGGACTTCGCCGCAAACGAGATAAACAACGTCATGCTCGTCGCCGACATGTCGTCAGACATCATGAGCCGTCCTGTCGATGTTAAGAAGTACGGTCTCATCTACGGTGGTGCCCAGAAGAACGTTGGTCCTGCCGGCGTCACATTCGTCATCGTCCGCAGAGACATTCTCGGCAAGATAACCGACCGCACCTATATGAACCCGCTTCCGACCATGGTTGACTATCGCACACATGCAACTGACGGTACTCCGGATGAGAACAAGAACATCTCCATGTTCAACACACCTCCCGTCCTTCCTATCTTCGTTATGCACGAGACATTGAAATGGGTCAAGGAAACCATCGGCGGTGTCGAAGCGATGAACAAACTCAACGCTAAGAAATCAGCTCTTCTTTATGAAGAAATCGACCGCAACAGCCTGTTCCGCGGCACAGTCGGATGCAAGGAAGACCGTTCCATCATGAACCATTGCTGGGTCATGGCCGAAGGTCGCGAGAACCTCCAAGACGCATTCATGGCATTTGCCAAAGAACGCGGCATGGTCGGTATCAAGGGTCACCGCTCGGTCGGCGGATTCCGCGCCAGCCTCTACAACGCCTGCCCGATTGAAGCAGTCGAAGCACTCGTCCAGTGCATGCAAGACTTTGAAAAAGCTAACAAATAAATCATAGTAAGATGAAAGTTTTAGTTGCAACAGAAAAGCCCTTCGCAAAAGTTGCCGTTGACGGCATCCGCGAAGTAGTTGAGAAGAACGGCCACACCTTGGCTCTTCTTGAGAAATATACCGATGTCAATGACCTTTACGCAGCCGTTGCCGATGCCGACGCACTCATCGTCCGTTCCGACAAGGTGACCAAGGAAGTCGTTGAACACGCCAAGAACCTGAAGATTGTCGTCCGCGCCGGTGCCGGTTACGACAACCTCGATCTCGAAGCCTGCACAGCTCACAAGATCGTGGCCATGAACACTCCTGGTCAGAACAGCAACGCCGTTGCCGAACTCGTGATGGGAATGTTGGTTTATGCCGTCCGTAACTTCTACAACGGCAAGTCGGGCAGCGAGTTATTAGGAAAGAAACTCGGTATTCTCGCCTTCGGTAATGTCGGACGCAACGTCGCCCGCATCGCCAAAGGATTCGGAATGGATGTCTATGCATACGATGCCTTCATGACAGCCGACCAAATCAACGCCTCTGGCATTGCCAAAGCCGTTGCTAATCAGGAAGCTCTCTTCGAGACATGCGACGTCGTTTCCCTCCACATTCCGGCCACGGCTGAGACAAAGGGAAGTATCAACTACGCCCTCGTAAACAAGATGAAGAAAGGCGGCATCCTCGTGAACACAGCCCGCAAAGAAGTCATCAACGAGGCCGAGTTGCTCAAACTGATGGCGGAACGTACAGACCTGCGCTACATCGCCGACGTCATGCCTGATGCAGACGCTGACTTCAAGGCTTTCGAGGGCCGTTATTTCGCGACACCTAAAAAGATGGGTGCCCAGACAGAAGAGGCTAATGTCAATGCAGGCATTGCCGCTGCCAACCAGATAGCCGCATTCTTCAAAGACGGCTGTACCAAATTCCAAGTGAACAAATAAAACACGTTTTCTGTGCCACTCCATTTTTTTGGGGTGGCACTTTTTTTAAAACCTACAGCTAATGTACCAAGAAGAGAACAAGATGCCGTCATTTTTCAGATTTGAAGATCTGCGCGTTTATGACAAAGCCGTTAATTTCGCCACATGGCTCACCAATCTGAGCAGAAGGGCGCGTAACGACAACCCTATTGAGAAGAAATTCTACAAGAATATCGTCAACGAAGCCACTTTGACGGCACTTAACATCGCCGATGGTTCAGCAAAGAACAAGCCTGCTTTCGCAGAGCAGCTCAAGGAATCGAAATCCAACATCCGCAGAGTTTTAGTTCTTTCAACAATAGGCAAAAACACTAACATCCTTTCTGAAGAAGAAGTTGATGAAATCCGCAACCAGATGATGGAAATGACCAAGATGCTCGGTGCGCTTATCTCCTCGCTTCAGAAGAACAACACTTACAATCATGAGCAGCAGGTTGATGAAAATTTCTTCGAACCTGAAAACAACTAACGAACAACAAAATAACGAATTATGTCAGTCATCAAACCATTCAAGGGATATCGTCCTCCCGTTGACATCGTTGAGAAATTAGCATCAAGACCATACGATGTCCTCAACACTGAAGAAGCCCGCAAAGAATGTGAAGGCAATCCCTACAGCCTTCTTCACGTAACTAAAGCCGAAATTGACCTTCCAGAAGGAACCAAAGACAGCGACCTCACAACATACATCAAAGTTGTCGAGAACTTCAACGCATTCAAAGATTTCGGATGGCTCGTCCAAGACCAAGAGGAAAAACTCTACATTTATGCTCAAAGCATGAATCCGAAAGAAGCCGACGCACGTTGGCAATACGGTATCGTGGCCTGCGCCTACAGCGAAGACTACATCAACAAAGTCATTAAGAAACACGAACTTACGCGCAAGGACAAGGAAGAGGACCGAATGAAACACGTCCGCATCACCAATGCCAACGTCGAACCTGTGTTTTTCGCATATCCGGCCGTTAATGAGATTGATGCTATTGTGAACAACATCGTTCGCCACGACAAGCCGATTTACGACTTCATCGCAAAGGAGGACGGGTTCGGACATCGTTTCTGGCTGATTAACGAGAAAGCCACCATCGACAGATTAGTCGAATTATTCGCGACAAAGGTTCCGGCCATGTATATTGCTGACGGACACCACAGAAGTGCGGCTGCAGCACTCGTCGGACAAGAAAAGAAGGAGCACAATCCGAAACACACCGGAAAGGAAGAGTACAACTTCTTTATGACGGTAATTTTCCCTGACAACCAGCTTCAAGTCATTGACTATAATCGCGTTGTGAAAGATCTGAACGGCCTTAACAAGGAGCAGTTTATGAAAGCCCTTAACGATGCTTACGTCGTTGAAGACATGGGAACGGAAATCTACAAGCCGTCGAAACTTCATGAACACAGCATGTACCTTGATGGTCATTGGTACAAGATGACGGCTAAGGCCGGCAAATATGACGACAACGATCCTATCGGAGTGCTTGACGTTAAGATTCTCAGCGACAACGTTCTTGACAAGATTTTGGGTATCAAAGACTTACGCACCGACAAACGCATCGACTTCGTTGGCGGCATCCGTGGTCTCGGCGAGTTGAAACGTCGTGTTGACAACGGAGAAATGACTGTTGCATTCGCCCTCTATCCTGTTTCGATGAAACAGATTATCGACATTGCGGACAGCGGCAACATCATGCCACCCAAGACAACATGGTTTGAGCCTAAACTTCGTTCAGGTCTCGTGATACACACGCTCGAATAACATCAAGAATACATTATAATGGAAGGAGGCAGAAATGTCTCCTTCCATTATAATGTCATGAGACAATCAAGTTTTGTTTTTTACCGGACAGCAATATTTCAAAAACTTTTGTACATAGGATTTTAGTTGTGAATTGCTTTGAAATTTTGTATTTTTGCGGCTGATAAACAACATCGGTGGTGAGTGAATCACTCCCACATCTGTTGTGAATTGCTTTGAAATTTTGTATTTTTGCGGCTGATAAACAACAAGGGGAGCAAATCAAACAATCTGCACCCCGTTGTGAATTGCTTTGAAATTTTGTATTTTTGCGGCTGATAAACAAC
>JAKSNC010000029.1 GCA_024400195.1 Bacteroidales bacterium | reverse complement strand
CCATAAATTGGTTCGGCAGTATCTGGATTGGCATATAGTCCCGGCACCAGATATCATTTGTCCCCTCAAGGAGAGACCATGGAATTTCATATTTGTCAAGGACTTCGGTCAGTCCACGGAACGCAATGGGACAGCGTTCCCTAAGCAGGGCGGAAAAGAACACCCTGTTGCATTGGTTGTCTTGTATCATATTATTGGATTATTTTCTTCGGAATTGCCACTTGCGCTGGCATTTCAAATACCACTTCCCACTGTACTTAAAGGCCTCATCACCAAGTTCTTTAAGTTTATTCTCGTCGGCAGGTTCTTTCTCATATTTACCATTGGTGAATACATATTGCGCGACATTAATACGTGGCAACTCTTCTATTTCACAATCTTTGTATGAATCATCCTTGCACCATCTCAAATCAAGAGGCTTGTCTGTAGGGACACCATGATAAAGCATATCATCAAACAGATGAGTTGAATGTTTATCAAACGGGACATCGGTATTTGATAGTTCCTGATCAATAGTCAGGATTCTATACTCACGAATCAGGAATGACGCTCTATAATGCTCATCCGGATTCTCAAACGTTACATCAATTCCGGAGGTGTGAAGATTAAGGGAACCGAATTCAAAGTATGGAAGTTCATTCATCCTTTTGAAGATTGTAGAATTCTTCATATTCAGATTTGTGTGGTACATTATCGGGTCAATAATTTCTCCATCTTCCTCGTGATAGTACAGTTCAATTGAACGTATGTCGATTTTGAACTTCCCATTTACAAGAATATAACCCCCACATAAGATATCCTTTGCACAAGGTGCAAAGCACTTTCTAATAATATCTTCAGAAAGGGTTGAGTTTGACTTATATTCAGAACGTTTAATGTCAAAATGACGAAGGATACTTTTCAATTGTTCCATAATAGAATGCGGATGTCTTTTGTTAATCGGTTGTGCAAAGATAAGAGATTCACTCCAATCCGCCATCAAAGAAAATGTTAAAGATTGTTAAAGTTTTCGAAATAGTCGTTATCATTTTAGGTTTATAGGTCAAATTTCGTGTCTACTTTTTGAGGATAGTACAAATTGCCGCAGTGAATGCACTTTTTTTATTCATAACCTTTAAACGCACCAAACCCATAGTTATTATTAGGCTTTCGGAAAAATTTCAGCCTAATTTTTGTCCATTAGCCCGAAATTTCTCTATCCGTTCAATGCGTTGGCCCCACTCACAATCTCGACAAGCTCATTGGTAATGGCGCCCTGACGAGCCTTGTTATACATCACATTCAGCTCCTTCAAGAGCTCAACGGCATTGTCAGTGGCCTTAGTCATTGCCACCATGCGCGAACTCTGTTCCGATGTAAAACTGTCTAAAAGCACCTTATAAACCTGCATCCTCAAGGATTTAGGCGTCAGTGTGTCAAGAATTTGAACCTTGTCAGGCTGAAAGATGTATTTGTCGTCATCATGACACGACGCACTTTTATCATCATCAACGGAAATCGGCAGATACTGTTCGTTTACGAGCGTCTGTGAACCTGCGTTCTTAAACTGGTTATAGATAAACAGTATCTTGTCATATTTCTTATCGACAAACATCTTCATCAGTTCTTCGGCAAAAGCCGTCGCCTTGTCGTAAGTCACGCCGTCCAAGAGTTCGTTTCTACTGCCCACGACGTTGTATTTGCGACTGCGAAGCACTTCTTCGGCCTTTGAACCGATGCAGAACACGTCGATGTTTCCGGATTCCTTGTAATCTCTATAATCCTCATCGATGAGATGTTGCGTCGCACGTATCACATTAGCGTTGAAGATGCCGCACAGTCCCTTGTTTGAAGCCACCGGAACCACGAGAATCCTGTTGACCTGCCTGTTTTCGGCGTACACGCCTTGTCCGCTGTTGCCCATACTCGACGATAAGTCGCACATTATCTCGCGCATCTTAGAGGCATACGGACGCAGTGCGATGATGGCACTTTGCGACTTACGCAGCTTTGATGCCGCGACCATCTTCATCGCCGAAGTCATCTGCATCGTCGAATTGACAGAAGCTATACGTGTCCTTACTTCTTTTAAATTAGCCATGTTCAGTGTTTCAATTCAAATCTTGTAATATCAGGCCTGAAGCATTGCGTTTATGACTTCTTCAGCGACTTTGTCGAATACCAACGTTATCTCTTCGTCGTATTGTCCCGCCCCGACTCTCTTCATGATGTCGGCATGATTGTCGTTGAGATTGTCGATGAATCTCTTCTGGAACTCAGGAACCTGTTTCACGGTGATTTTGCGGAGAAGGTTATGCACGCCGCAGTAGATTATCGCGACTTCCTCTTCTACCCTCATCGGAGAGGCCTGAGGCTGAATAAGAATCTGCACGTTACGACGGCCTTTGTCGAGAACAGACATCGTTGCTGCGTCAAGGTCTGAGCCGAATTTCGAGAACGATTCGAGTTCGCGGAATTGAGCCTGGTCGAGTTTCAGCGTTCCAGCCACCTTCTTCATCGACTTAATCTGTGCCTTTCCGCCGACACGCGACACCGAGATACCGACGTTGATAGCCGGACGGATACCGGCATTGAAGAGGTTCGTCTCAAGGAATATCTGTCCGTCGGTGATGGAGATGACGTTGGTCGGGATGTATGCCGAAACGTCGCCGGCCTGTGTCTCAATGATTGGAAGAGCCGTAAGCGAACCACCGCCTTTGACTTTGCCTTTCAAACTTTCCGGAAGGTCGTTCATCTTTGCGGCAATCTCATCTGATTTGATTATCTTGGCTGCTCTTTCGAGAAGACGCGAATGCAGATAGAACACGTCGCCCGGATAAGCTTCACGTCCCGGCGGTCTGCGGAGGAGCAGTGAGACTTCGCGGTAAGCCACGGCCTGCTTAGACAAATCGTCATAAACGATGAGTGCCGAACGTCCCGTATCGCGGAAATATTCGCCTATTGCAGCTCCCGCGTATGGTGCGTAATACTGCATTGCGGCGGTGTCGGAAGCTGTGGCGGCCACGACAATGGTATAAGGCAAAGCTCCGTGGTCTTCGAGGTTCTGCACAATACTCGCTATTGTCGAGCCTTTTTGTCCGACAGCGACATAGATGCAATAGACAGGTTCGCCTTTGTCGTAAAATTCTTTCTGATTGATTATCGTATCGATGGCGATAGTCGTCTTTCCCGTCTGGCGGTCTCCGATGATAAGTTCGCGTTGTCCTCTTCCAATAGGAATCATAGCGTCAACGGCTTTTATGCCCGTTTGAAGAGGTTCGCTCACCGGCTGGCGGAATATCACGCCCGGAGCCTTGCGTTCGAGCGGCATGGTGTATTTCTCACCTTTGATTGCACCCTTGCCGTCGATAGGTTCCCCGATGGTGTTGACGACACGTCCGAGCATTCCTTCACCCACTTCGACCGATGCTATACGGTTGGTGCATATCACCGTGTCGCCTTCGCAGATGTCGCCGGCGTCGTTGAGAAGCACGACACCGACATTGTCTTCCTCAAGGTTGAGGACTATACCCATAACGCCGTTTTTTTCAAACTCGACGAGTTCGCCCGCCTTGGCATTCTTCATACCGTAGATTCGGGCCACGCCGTCACCGACCGACAAAACGGTGCCTTTCACGTCGAGTGAATACTCCTTCTTGTCGAATTTGGCGAGTTCGTCAAGTAAAATGGACGATACTTCAGCTGGCTTAATAGTTCCCATATTTTATCTTAGTTTTCCTTTAAAATCCTTTGACGTATAAATTTTCTTCAAATGTCTTGCGCATCTTGGCAATTATCGAACGGATGCTCGCATCATAACGATAGTCGAGATAATTGACGACGACTCCGCCTATCAAACCCTTGTCTATCTCGTTCTTAATCTGAATCTCACCCGTTATCTCCGTCTTCGCCCTGAAAAGAGCAACAATATTATCCTGCGTCTTCTGGTCGAGCGGAACTACGGATGTTATCGTGACGACGTTGATGTTTTTCTCCTCGTTATAAATGCTGACATATTGTTCAAGAATGCCGTCCATAACCGATTCGCGCCTCTTGCTGATGAGCATCTCCGCAAACTGCATCGTTTGTGCGCAGATATGTCGTCCGAACAATTTTCTGATGATGTTCGCCTTTTGTTCGGAAGAGATGACCGAACCCATCATAACGGCTCTTAACTCGCGGTTCTCGTTTTTCGTTTCGTCAATGAGGCGCAAGTCGTCAAGCACGCGGTCTTCGCTGCCGTTTTGTTTGGCGAAGTCGAAAAGGGCTTTTGCGTATCTTCTTACTAAAAGGTTGTCAATCATTGCTATTTACCCTCCAAGTCCTTTATAACCTTATCAATGTATTCCATTTGCGCGGCATCAGTGTTGAGGTTCTTTTCAAGAATCTTCTCCGCGACCTTTATCGAGATGGTTGCTATCTCGTTCTTTATCTCGACTATCGCCGCGTTTTTCTCGTTTTCGATGCTTTCCTTCGCGCTGTCGATGATACGCTTTGCCTCTTCAGAGGCCTTCGTCTTCGATTCGTCGATAATTTCGTCCCTGCGTTTGCGTGCTTCCGACAGAATCTGCTCGCGTTGGTCTCTCGCCTCTTTTAGTATCTGTTCGTTGTCGGCCTGGAGTTTCCTCATTTCCTCTTTAGTGCGTTCGGCGCGTTCGAGTGCTTCTGTGATTTCCTTTTCACGTTGTTTGAGTGCTTTGCGGATAGCGGGGAAGGCGAACTTCGTCAGAATGAAAAGAAGGATGAGGAATGCCAACGTCATCCAAAATATCAGCCCGAAGTCAGGTTTTATGAGTTCCATACAATATATCTTATTCTTAATTATTTTTCTACCGAAGCGTTGCGGCCAACCGCCGCAACGCATTCTAAACCAATGACATTAGAGAGCTATCAGCAGACACACGACGAGGGCGAAGAATGAAACGCCTTCGATGAATGCGGCTGAGATAATCATACTCGTCTGAATGTTGCCTGCGGCCTCGGGTTGGCGCGCGATGCTTTCCAAAGCACCGCGACCGATGTTTCCGATACCCATTGCGGCTCCGATAGTTGCAATGCTGGCTGCCAAAGCGGCACCTAATTTTGCAAGAGGAGCAAGGTCTGTCGCTGCATGCGCGACTTCCTGTAACAAAACTGCTAACAATGACATAATATGTGTTTTTAAAAAGTTTTACGTTTAGTTTTTCTTTTTTAATGTTCTTCTTTTGCGGCCGTCCCGAAATATATCGCTGATAATAAAGTAAATACGTATGCCTGGACGAAAGCCACCAATAATTCGAGGCAGTCAACGAAGACGGAAAACACGAGTGAAAGCACCGACATCGCACCGCCTGCCGCCGCACTCATCTCCGCAAGGACGAATATAACCGTGACGAATCCGAGGACGACGATGTGCCCCGCCGTGATGTTGGCGAAGAGACGTATGGCGAGTACAAAAGGCTTCGTTATACATCCGACGGTTTCTATTATCGGCATCAGAATTAAGGGCCGTTTCAGCCACCACGGCACGCCCGGAGTGTCGAAAATGTCTTTATAATATTCCTTCGTTCCGGTAAGGTTGGTGATTAAGAAAGTGAAAGTGGCAAGGACGGCAGTCACGGCAATATTGCCGGTGATGTTGGCCCCAAACGGAAAAAACGGGATGAGTCCGAAGAGGTTGTTGATGAGGATGAAGAAGAAAACCGTCAAAAGATACGGAAGATATTTCTCGTATTTCGGCCCGATGGACTTCTTCGCTATGTCGTTTGAGACAAATTCGATTATCGGTTCCATGACAGCCGCCACGCCTTTCGGGGCCTTCTCGCCGCGCATCCTGTAATTTTTCGCCGTCAGAAGGAAGAGGATTATTATGACCGTCACGCTGATGAATATGGCGAAGACGTTTTTCGTTATCGAGATGTCAATCGGGCGTCTCACGGTGCCGTCATCAAGCATTCTAACGACCTTCCCTTTGTATTGTCCATCAGATGCGATTACAAAAACTGCCTTTTCGCCGTCGCCTTTATCGGTAGTGACATATTCGCCGTGATGCAGATGCTTCGACGAAAATCCGTACAGATGGCCTTCATCAAATACTATCACCGGCAAATCTATGCCTATGTGATGACCTTTCCACGTGAAGAAATGCCACTGATATTCATCAAGAAGGTGCCCGATGATTAGTTCTCCTGCGTTTAGTTTGTCATTCTTGCCTTCATCATTCGCAACATTGTCCGTATTTTGCGCAAGACAAAAAACTGACAACATTGAAAACAAACAAGTTAATATAAAAAATCGTATCTGTTTCACCTTAAAAAACTATTTCAAAAATGAGATGCAATTTTAGTAAAAAAAAGAGAAAAAAACAAGAATAAAAAAATAATATTTCGAGCTATTTACGATATTAACAAAAGGGTCAAGGATTCGAGCCGTGAGCCGTGACCCTTTGACCCTTTGACCTTTTGACTTTTTGACCCTTTGACTTTCTTAACCGTTTGAACCGTTTAATGTCGAAGGTCTAAAGTCTAAAGTCTAAAGTCTAAGGTCTAAAAACATTTCGCATTACGAATTTCGAATTACGAATTAAACTTGTCGTGTCGGAGATTGTTCGACTCCCTGCGGTCGCTCACAATGACGCGCGACGGTTAGGGGAAATAAAAAATATTGAGTTGGTTGCGGCGAAGCCGCAACCAACTCAATATTTTTATTTAGAACGCCAACGTCTTTGCGACCAAAGCGACAGTGAGTGGAGCAAACTCTTGTTATTAAACACTGTAGAGACGGGACACACCCCGTCTCTACACGTCCTCGTCTCCATCCGATACAGGTTAATTCCGTGAGGAACAGACCATCCGAACAGGCCCTTTCTCGACAAACGAGAAACAAGCAACGAGTGATTAATCCAAGTATTCGTAAGTAACTGTCGCGACGACTCTTCCTCTCGACAATTCATATTGCGGATATAGCGGAGAAGAAGCATGTAAAACTGTCTCGTTAACGATGACTTGCGTCGGATAGTTTTCACCGTTGTATGTGTAATCTCGGGTATCGGTCACTGTTTCTAACTGATCTCCACCAGAAACTATCTCTACCTCATATTTAGTATAATTATTTTTTGACAAGGGTTGGGTCAAGCTACCACCGGCCAAACTATATACACCTTCAATACCAATAGCCAGCAATGCGTCAATACCATAGTATGGATTTTTTTTGTCGTCGTATGATAACGATATTGTAGTTTCACAACCATCCGTTATATTTCTGCCTTCTGAAAAGTTGTCACCATTCCAAAACAAGTATGAACTATACGTTCTATATGTTACACTTGACAATTTGCCGTTTGAATATTCAAGATGATATACGCTTTCATATCCACCATCTTCATAGTCGTGAACAGTCACTTTACTCATATTGTCACCATCGTATTCGACATCATACGTGAGTGTGTCTATTCTGCCATCATGAGAATACGTCCGAATGGCATTAGATAACTTGTTGTTGTCATAAAGGAAATCGACAGCCGACCTACTGAGTACAGTTCCATCTTTAATTGCAATTGATTCACCTTTGCTTAACAAATTATTATTCCACGTGTAAATTTCGTTGACTTGAGCACTATCAACATCAATAACATTCCATGTTTGTCCACCATCTGTGGATCCTTCTAAATAACCCACTTCATTAGCTGATATTTTACTTAATCTCGCTTCCACGGTCTGCGAGCCACCGCCGCCGCCACCGGTATTGCCACCGCCACCGGTATCCGATTTGTCATCGTCTTTCTTGCACGATACGCACAACGCCATCGCCATGCACACCATCAACGTGGTAAATAATCTGATTGTCTTTTTCATCTTTCAAATCCCTTAATCCGTGTCGGGCGCAACTTCAATTGAACAATAATAAATTTTATCTGAAATTAGCAAACCACCAATCAATAGTATAATATTTACATTCACACCAAATGATGCCTTTATTATTTTCTGTTGGATAAACATATGGAGAAACAGCATAATCATCTTTGACTATCAAGCAACTTCCGCCATCGCCAACACTATACTGCCGGACATTCCAGTCGTTAACCACTATTGATACAGTAAAATTCATACCCGCAAGATTACAATCTATTTCTTTATATACATCGTTGCTGGATTCATAGTTAAAATACAAGTATCCTGTAGAGAACCTAAATCTACCATTGGATATGTCAATAACATCGACATAGGCTAAAAACTCTTCATCAAGTAACATATCAATCTCGTTTTGTATATTATTCGCAAGTTCCCAATTGCCTTGGGAGATATAGGTATCTCTCGCACTACATAATGCAGCGTAAGAATCATAAATACCATATATCCGATCAAACCATTCATTTTCTGAATCCCAGTTCATGTAAGATCCGACGAATTGGCTGTCAGAGTAATGAGAGTTTCCGCCGCCACCGCCGCCATCCGATTTGTCGTCGTCCTTCTTGCACGACACGCACAGCGCCATCAACGCAGCCGCCATGATTAATAATGCTTTTTTCATCTCTTTTTGAATTTAAGTGTTAATAAATTGGTTTATCTTTATTTGAAATTTTTGAATTTTCCAATGCCGCGAACACATAAAGCCGCCGGTCGGAGAACCAGAGGCAGATAGTGTGTTACATTTCGTAAAGTATTTATTTACAATATATATGGGGGGGGGAAAAACAAGAGGAGGTCGCCGCAGAAGCGGTGTTGTTAAGCCAATCTTGTCCGAAGTGAAATTTCATCTCGTTGTCACTTTTTGAGTTGCGAAGATAGGGAAAATAATGATAGGTCTGACAAAAAGTCTAAAGTCTAAGGTTTAAAAACATTTCGCATTCCGAATTCCGAATTCCGAATTACACATTCGACCTTTGACCTAACGTTCAATCACCCACTTGTCGATATTTCTGCATTCCGTGCTGAAGTTCACGCCGATTTTGATAAGATTTCTTCCGTCTTTTGCAAATGGTTCGGCGTAACCTTTTTCGTTAATTTGTTGTAACGCCTCTTCAGCTGATTTATTGAATTTGAATTCGAAAATGTAGATATAGTCCTTAGTCTTGACAGTCATGTCCATGCGGCCTTTGTTGGTATGACTTTCTATTTCAACGTAATAGCCGCAGAGAGAAGTGAGGATGAACATCACGCTCTGGAAATGGCGTTCCTGTTCGGGTTCGAGTTCGTAAGGACACGCGCTGAGAAACGATTGCAAACGTTCCATAAAGCTTTCAATCTCACCGTTATAAAGCGAGCGCACAAAACGGCTTATCTCGAACGCCGACTTGCCCTGAACCGTATTGGCGTAAAAAGGCATGAGGTATTTCAGAAATCCCTGTTTGACCTCGCGGTTCGGGAATCCGAGGCGGAACAGTTCGAACTCTTTGTCATAACCTTTGATTGTCAGATAACCGCTCTGGTAGATGACCGGAATCGGGTTGGTTGAGGCAATATCGACGCAGTTGAGCGTGTCGGCGTCGGGTTCTTCGTGCTCAAGGTCGGGCAAAACGTACTGATGCTGTTTGAGAAGCTCCATAAGATACGTCGGGGTGCCCGTCTCGAACCAATAATAATCAATTTTTTGATATTTTAGCGCATTGAGAAGACTGAACGGATTATAGACACCTGGTAGTTTTTCTTCGCAAAAATGATAACCGTCGTAGTTCTCGCGCAGTGCGGCGTATGTTTCGTCTATCGTCATATTTTGGGCTGAAGCCAATTCCGAAACTTCGACTTCAAAATTTGAATGAAGTTCCTCTTCAGTGATGCCGCAGATGTCGAAATACTGCGAACGCATCGATATATCTTCGAGGTTGTTCAGGTCGCTGAAGACGCTCACTTTGCCGAACTTCGTCACACCGGTTAGGAACGCGAACCTGATGCAGCCGTCCATTGATTTCAGAGCCCCGTAGAAGCCTTTCAGAGTGGCGCGATAGGCATCCTGAAGTTCCACGTTTCCAATGGCTTGAAGTAACGGTTTATCATATTCGTCAACCAAAATCACCACTTGGCGGCCGGTTTTTTCGTAAGCGCGTTTTATCAAGCCTTGAAAACGCCGTCCAATATCGTATTCTGATTTATCACTGCCGTAGATGCGTTCCCATTTCGTCACCATCTCGTCAAGGACTGTACTCAAAGCCTCAGGCGAGTTATATTTTTGCGTGTTCAAATCCAAATGCAGCACCGGATATTCCGTCCAGTCGTGTTCCAACTTTTCTATCGCAAGGCCTTTGAAGAGTTCGCGTTTGCCTAAGAAATATGATTCTAAAGTATTGAGCAGCAGACTTTTTCCAAAACGACGCGGACGGGAAAGGAAATAATAACAGCCTTCCGTCACCATATTGTAGATGTGTGCCGTCTTGTCGATGTACAAGTAGCCTTCTTTTCTAAGTTTCTCGAAGCTCTGTATGCCGATTGGAAGTTTCTGTCCCATAATCTTTTGTTTTTTACGGCACAAAATTACAAAAAAATTGGACAATTCAACCTCTCTTTACTTTCTTAACCTTTCAAACCTTTTGAACCGTGAGCGGTCTAAAGTTTTATGTCTAAGGTCTAAAAACATTTCGCATTCCGAATTACGAATTACACATTCTACTCTCGTCCTTCGTCCAAATCAAAAGACTTACAACCGCCAGCTGCTCATCGCTCACTGCTCATCATCGTTCTCTGTATTGCTATGGCTTGTGCGGTTTTTTCAAAAACGGGGTCGTTGGGATCATCACGATGTGCGACTGTCCGCAGCAGCATCTTGCAGTTGCGCAATGCCATCGGCTTCACCTCGAGAAACTCTTTGATATAGAAGTTGAGTCTTTCGTTGATTTCGTCCATCGTGCCGACGAAGTTGACGAGTTTGAAATTGAATGCTTCCTGTGCCGAGAAACGGCGTCCAGAGAGCATCAAGTCATGAACTGCTGTTTCACCGCATTTTGCGATAACGAAAGGTGAAATAGTAGCAGGCGTAAGTCCTATTTTGACTTCCGGAAAGGCGAATTTCGTCTCTTTTTCCGCGAGGACTATATCGGAGGCCGCTGTGATTCCGTTTCCGCCGCCGACGCACGCACCGTGCACCAATGAGATGACGGCTTTGTTACAGAAATATATAGTCTTGAAAAGATTCGCGAGCCGACGTGCGTCGGCGGCGTTTTCCTCATATCCGACATTCGCCATCTCCTTCATATAGTTAAGGTCGGCACCTGCACAGAAACATTTGCCGTTGCCGCAGATCTCTATGACCATGATGTCGTCGCGGCTGTCTAACCATTTGACGGCCTCGGTCAGTTCCCTTATCATCTGCGCGTTCATGGCGTTCCTCACTTCCGGGCGGTTCAACGCTATCCTCGCGACATTTTTCTCGATACCAATCTGAATAGTGGTAAAGTCCATAGTAAAGTCGTTGGTTTATATTTTTTGGGGCTGAATTTCTTCAGCCCCAAAAAATCTTAATACACCTTGAGTTTGTCTCCCGTCTGGTCTATAATCACCTTGTAGAAGTCCTCGTCATACTTGGGCTGTTCTACTTTCGGAGCATAATATTTATATCCTTCCGGAACTTCTCTTGCCGTCTTCACGTTGCCGTCCATATACTTCATGAATAATTCACGATAGAACATTTTCCATTCGGCGACGAGTTTTTCGGCTTCGGTGCACGAGAACGTCGTGAGCATACTGACTGCCTTTGCATGGTCTGTCGCGGCCAACTTAGCGGCCTGCTTGTCGATAGTCAGAACCTGTTTCACCCAGTTGCTTTCAAACTGCGACTGTTTTGCGGCTATCTCCGGATGGATGTAATTGTATTTTGTATAAGCCCAGTTGCTCATCTGGTTGAAGACCCAGAAGCCTGCCGTTTCCGACCACTGCATCATGGAGCCGTTACCGACGCGGTAGCAGTTTGGCACGTTTGTTATGCAGGTGTAGAACGGACAATAGACGGTGTTATCGGCATCATCGACGCCCCACCAGATTATACCGCCGAGGTTGGCGATGGTGTTGGAACGGCTCTGTGTCACGAAGGAGAATCCGGTCTGCTGTGTTGCGGTGGTGCGCTCGTGAACATATTGTACGCCATCGACTTCCCAATTCATAGGACGCCAACGATAGGGGCAATGGAACGGACCCGCGCCGTAGTCGAGGGCCATGTCGAGTTCGGTATTCTCAAGGTGGTCACGCATGAACGCCATCATATCGAGAACACTGACCGGTTTGTCGGGCTTAATCCAGAGAGGCATTCTGTTTGTCGGGAAAGTCTCCGGGGTCTGGGGCTGTCCGGCAACGTAAGGTTTGGCACGCTTAATATCGCGGCCCGTTGCATAATCCCAATACTGAGCCATGTCGCTTGAACATCTGTTGAACATAGCCCAGACACGCAAGTCACAAGCACGTGCACCGCTGAAATCAACCGGGGCATAAACATCCGAGAACGAGAATTTCTCATCCGGACCTTCATAGAGTTTGTTTTCCTTCGCGAAGCTGATGACATCGGCGGCATAAACACAGTCTATATCGGCATTCTTGAAGAGTTTGTCGATATTTTTTGAAGTGATAGAAGTCTTGCATTTCCTTGTAGCGAGCGGGAATGTGGTGATGCGGGCCTGGTTTGCATGTCCGGAGATGTAACCGTCGGGAATGCGGCGGGCGACCCATACTGCGCCTTTGTTATCCTTGCCTTTGCCAATCATCTCAAGTATCCATACTTCTTCGGTATCGGCTATGGAGAATGATTCGCCTTCGCTGACGTATCCGTATTCTGCCACGAGCTGAGTCATACATTTGATGGCCTCGCGGGCGGTCTTGCAGCGTTGAAGCGTGATGTAGATAAGGCTTCCGTAGTCTATTATGCCCTGACCTTCCCAAAGCTGTTCGAGACCACCGTAAGTCGTTTCGCCTATGGCAAGCTGCCATTCGTTCATGTTTCCGATGACGTTGTATGTGTGGCTCACTTCGGGAATCTGTCCGAGATATTTGCCGCTGTCCCAATTCCAGATTTCGCGCATCGCGCCTTCCGGATGGTCGGCTGCCGGATAATGGTACAACTCGCCGTACAACACGTGCGAATCGGCGGCATACGAAATCATACATGAGCCGTCAGCTGACGCGCCCTTGGTAATCAGAAAGTTTGTGCAGGCAACTGATTCAACGCAGAATGCGAAGAGCAGTGCAGCAAGTGTTAAGATGTTCTTTTTCATATAAAAAAAATTAAATTCAAATAATTATCCGCTAAATTTCTCTTTTCAAAAAGAGAAAGCAAAGTTAGCAAAAAAAAGAATCCGACAAAATGAAAAAATCATCAGGCCTGAAACTATGATTTTTGGTGTGTTCTATAAATTCACCGAAATCAATTTATAGAGCCCACCTTTAGTTTTTCTACGGTCTTTCTCACTTTTTCCCAAACATCGTCGCTCGTCAGCATCCCTGATTCGCGTATGGCATTGTTATGGTAGGCATCAAGGTTCAGATTGTCACTAACGATTTTTATGGAAGCAACAAGTTCGAGACGAGGCAAGAATGATGCTATGTAGTTGAGTTCCATATCATAAAGTGTGGGTTCCATCTTGTCCGATTCAGTGAAGAAACTATTCCCCGTGTAACAGGGCAGCCCTTCATCCGAAAGATGAAGTGGGTTGGCGTGGTCTTCAAATTCGTATGTGCCGTCAGTGTATCTGAATGTATCGCTCACTAACGACACCGTCCCTATTTCGATATTATTGCTTCCGGCAAAGCCGATGTTGATGACGCGTGTCCCTTCGGGAAGCATGCTACAGGTTTTTATGACATTGCCCGCGCCGACTCCGGTTCTGATGCACTCTATCTCGGGAAAAATCTCACGACATTTGTTGTACTCGACTTCTTCTGCCGCAAGAATTACAAGTTTACCCTCTTTGCTGCAGGAACAAATAACTGCGACTGCAATTGCAATAATGAAAAAATGTTTTATATTCATACTTTGATCGCTAATTTTCATCTGTTTTGCAAAATTAGCAATTTTTCTGCGTCAAACAAGCATAAAAACATGTGAGACAGATTCAACAAAAGATGTAACTTTGCGGTGAAAAATGCTGAACAAGCAGAAAAGAAAGGATTTTAAAGAATTTTTTAAAAACAAAACTATGAAAAAACTTCTTCTTAATTCATTTATCGTTTTAATATTTCTCGCTACGGCATCATGCGGCGGAAATAAAACAAAATTTGTCGAACCAGTTGTTCCGCAAGGCGAAGTCACACGTGAATTCCTTTCGCATATCCGCGTCGGGAAGGAAGGTAATTTTCAATACTGGAACCAGGATTCTCCGGCACTGAAGGAACTAAAGGCTTTTGTGGCAATGGTCACCGACCCTAACAGCGATGGATTTGTTCCTCCGCAAGACAGAATCGCCACATTCGATGTTGACGGCACGCTGTTGTGCGAGACTGCTCCGCATTATTTCAACTGGATGCTGTTTCTTCACCGTTATCTTCACGACAGTTCGTTTACTCCTTCGGAAGAAGACAGAATGTGGGCGGCGGAGGTTGAAGAATATGTGCTGGCTACCGGAAAACACAAGGGCGAATGGGGAGCAAGGCAACAGCAGTTGCAGGCTTGGGGATTTCGCGGGATGACCGATACCCAGTTTTCCGAGTTCGTAAATAACTTCATCAATAATGAAAAAGTCATCGGACTTACCAATCTGAAATGGGGTGAAGCGTTTTATTGGCCTATGATTGAGGCTGTATCTTATCTTGTGGCAAACGATTTCGTCGTCTTCCTATGCTCCGGAGTCGATCGCGACGTGTGCAGAATCATCACTGACGGCGTTTTTGACATTCCGAAATATCAGATGATAGCTTCCGACATAAATTATATTTTTGAGAATCAATCAGAATGGACGGAAATGATTGATTCCGAAAGTTATAAATTCAACCCTGAAGAGCAAGTCTTGAGAGGAGATTTTATGCAGCTGAACACTGCTGTCAACAAGATTGTTAAGATGAGGCGGGAACTCGGTCAGAAGCCTATCCTCTCGTGGGGCAACTCCGGCGGCGATTATCCGATGTTCAATTATACCAACAGGGATAACAAATATCCGCATATCTCCTTCTGTCTTCTCTGTGATGATACAGAACGCGAACTCGGTAATCCGGAAAAGGCAGCTAAATGCAAAGCCGAATGCCAACGGAACGGCTGGATTCCCGTCTCAATGCGCGACGAATGGTGGACGATATACGGCCCTGAAGTTAAAAGAAACTAAAAATGTCTTTGTCACATCGTGACCGGAATCAGATTGAGTTCATCGGTAAGCGGAACGTTTGAGACATTAAACTTCGCAATGTTTTTCGGCGAAAGCCATACCTTATGAAAAGGTTTCCCCTCAATGAAACACATAAACGACTCATATACAAGTTCGTTGACTTCTTCCTTAGTGGCGGTCGAGGTATCAACTATCAGGTCGAAGTTGTTAAAGTCGTCAATATCGACATTATAAAACTGGCGGTATCTCAGCTTCTCGCTTTCCCTGCGCTCGATGATGCTTTTGCGGGCCGTTTCGACATCAGAATAAGCCTCGCCGACACGTCCGGTATCGTTTAAAATGCGCTCGGCGGCAGTATCGACATCGACATACATATAAATTTTGAATGAATCAGGAACGAAATGCCAGGCAAGACGCGAATCGAAGATGATGTTTTCCTCTTTTCTGCCCAAGTCAGCCATCGTGTCATCAACATAATGATCGTATTTCGGATTGTTCTCGATGAACTTGTTGAAATCTTTGGCCGACATTCCGTGCTCCGCCGCGAGGTTGCGGAAAAGAAGACCAGCTGACACAATTTTATAATCAATCTTGGAAATCAAATAGTTGGCGACAGTACTCTTGCCGCTTCCCAACTCACCTGTCAGAGTTATGTTTTTCATATTTTTTTATTTTGCTTTTTGCAATTTCTATGATGTTTTTCTCACGCACGAACTTGATTGGACCTATAATCACCACCAAAAAAATCTCCATCGCGTATGCTACCCACGTCGGCCTGTCCGTCGTGCACAACTGATAGATTACGAGAAGCACGGTGAAAACCATAAACGCATATTTTCCACCTCTTTTCTTGAACATCACGAGGAAGAGACTTACGATGATTGACAAGAGGATAAACCAAAGACCCACGATAAGATAATAATTGTCGATATACAACTGTGAATCAACACCTGCATCATAATGAAGCAAGTCGTCGTTGTAGAAACCGAAAATCGAGACCAACCCAAAATAAAGAAGGTAGTATGTCAGGGCGAAAGTGGCAATCAACTTGACTCCCAACGTCAACGACCTGAAATTTTTAAGCTTCTCGTTTGCTGCGTTCTTATCCATAGTCTTCAGTTTATCCTTCGACAATCGTCAATCAGTCATACGTTTGCTCTGAATATAGTAGAACCAGATGAACAAGCCTGTGAAAATCGCGCTGCTCACGACTCCGCCTATACTTCCGATTTCGTTGAAGAACGACGGAATGATGAGAATCAGAATCTGCGCTATGGCGTAGAAATGAAAACCGCTCTTGCGCATCTTCCACATCTTTGCAACACCGATGAACGAAGCGACAAAACACAACGTCATCAATAGATAATATATCCAACTTATTGATAAGGTGGCAGTCATCATATCGACAAATTCGTCGTATTTGTTGCCCATCTGCTCTGCTATATTGTCGAAAGGAGCCTCCTCGTTTTCAATCTTGGCGAGGAACGAATCCTTAGTCAGAAGTGTGACAAAGTTCATCAAAGCATGAAGTGCCGCGTTGATAAATGAAAGGATACAGAACACCGAAAGAATAGTCGGTCTTTCGTGTCTGAACTCGAAGCCGTTGAAACCGTCGTTTTGTCCGTAGTTACTATAGTTTTCCATATTGTTTTATTTAAAATCTTTAATATTCAAATGGTACGGTTGCTTTTTTCACGAAGTCGATGCTCTTTGCTATCTCGGTGTACATAACTCTGTCGTTCTGTACGAAACCGACCGTCTTACGGTATTGTGCAACAAAGTCTTCGATTTTATTCGACGACTTGAGCGGTCTTCTGAACTCGAGTGCCTGGGCCGCGTTGAACATCTCGATGGCGAGGATGCGTTCGAGGTTTTCGGCGACGCGGAGTGCTTTTGTCGCTGCGTTGGCGCCCATACTCACGTGGTCTTCCTGGCCTTGCGACGACTCAATACTGTCAACGGAAGCCGGCGTGCAGAGTTGTTTGTTCTGGCTGACGATGGAGGCGGCGGCGTACTGCGGAATCATGAAACCGCTGTTGAGGCCCGGGTTGGCGACGAGGAACGATGGAAGTTCGCGTTTGCCGCTGATGAGCTGATAGACTCTTCTCTCGGAGATGTTGCCGAGTTCGGAGAGTGCGATGGCGAGGAAGTCGAGGGTGATGGCGAGAGGCTGACCGTGGAAGTTTCCTGCCGAGATGACGAGGTCTTCATCAGGGAAGACTGTCGGGTTGTCCGTCACGGCGTTGATTTCCTCACTGAAGACCGAAGCCACATAGGCGATGGCGTCTTTTGAAGCACCGTGAACCTGCGGCATGCAGCGGAACGAATACGGATCCTGAACATGCTTCTTCTCCCTCGCGATGATTTGGCTGCCTTTGACGAACTCGCGGATATGCTGTGCCGTCACAATCTGTCCGCGATGATGCCTTATCTGATGAATCTGGTCGTAGAAAGGCTCGATTCTGCCGTCGAAAGCCTCAAGTGAGACGGCTCCGATGAGGTCGGCGAGATACGAGAGACGGAAGGCCTTCAGAAGGACGTACGTGCCGTAACTGCTCATAAACTGCGTGCCGTTGAGGAGTGCGAGACCCTCTTTCGACTGAAGCGTTATCGGTTCCCAGCCGAACTTGTCCATCACGACTTGGGCCGGAACGATTTTGCCCTTATAATGAACTTCGCCGAGGCCGAGAAGAGGCAGCATGAGGTTGGCGAGCGGAGCGAGGTCGCCGGAGGCACCGAGCGAACCTTGGTTATAGACAACCGGCAAAACGTTGTTGTTGAAGAAGTCGATAAGACGCTGGACCGTCACGACCTGAACGCCGGAGTTGCCGTACGAGAGGCTCTGAACCTTGAGCAGGAGCATGAGACGGATGATTTCTTCGGGGACCATCTCGCCGGTGCCGCAGGCGTGCGACATGACGAGGTTCTTCTGAAGAGTGCTGAGGTCTTCCTTGGAGATGCTGTGGTCGCAAAGCGAACCGAAACCAGTCGTCACGCCGTAAATAGGCTTGTCTTGGTTTTCCATCTTCTTGTCCAAATAGTCGCGGCATTTCTGGATGCGGCTGACGGCGTCTTCTGAAAGAGCGAGTTTGTAACCTTTGTTGAGGATTTCATCCACCTGTCTGAATGTGAGTTCTTCCGAACTGATGTAATGTGTCTTCATAATAATTCGTAATTGTGAATGCGGAATGCGGAATTATTGATTTTTTCCACATCGCCACATCGGTTATTAATATTTTTTAATTCGTAATTTTTAATTCGTAATTCGTAATTGTGAATGCGGAATTATTTGTTTATATTTTGATTTTTTGTAATTGCTGTTAAAATTTTTACTAATTCTTCACAGTTATTGTTTAAATAATTAAAGGCATCGTCAGGAAGATAATCCGTGGCATGTAAAACATCAAGCCAATAAATTGTTTCACTGGCTTCTTTCAATGCGATATTCAATTTGGAATAAAAATCAGGCTTACTCTGTCCCTTAATTCCTTCCGCAATATTAGCACCAATACTTGTACCCGAGCGAAGCAATTGTTTTGATAAAACGAACTCTTTCTTGTTTTCAACCATATTCTTATAGGTGTTAATAATATCAATCGCAAAATCTCTACTCTTACGCTTTATCAAATTATCTTTCATTATTTTAACAATTCCGCATTCCACATTAATAATTTCGCATTAATCTCCTCCGCGTTCACGCTTTCCTGTCTTCCCTCCTTCATCCATTTCACGGTGAATTTGTTCTCCGAAACTTCTTGCTCGCCGGCGATGACGACGATTGGAATATTGCGTTGGTCGGCGTATTTCATCTGTTTCTGAATCTTGGCCGCGTCGGGATAAATCTCCGCGTTGATGCCGTGCTTACGAACCTGATCCAAGTATTTGAGGCAGTATTTTTCTTCGTTTTTGCCAAAATTCAGGAAGATGACTTTTGTGCTTTCCGACATTGTTTCGGGGAAAAGGTTGAGGCCTTCGAGTACGTCGTAGATGCGGTCGGCACCGAAACTGATGCCCACACCCGACACGTTTGGAAAACCGAAGATGCCGGTCAGGTTGTCGTATCTGCCGCCGCCTGAGATGCTGCCCATCGGGAAGTCCTTGGCTTTGACCTCGAAGATGGCCCCCGTGTAGTAATTCAAACCGCGCGCGAGAGTCAAATCAAGTTCGGTGTCGATGTTGAGTTCCATGTTTTCGATATAATCAAACAAAGTCTCCAACTCCGCAATGCCTTTTTGACCTATCTCATTGTTAAGCAACGGTTTAAGTTGTGAAATCTTTTCGCGCACATCGCCTTTCATAAAGAGAATAGGCTGAAGTTTATTGATAGATTCCGGCTCTAATCCTTTCGAGGCGAGTTCCGCGTTGACGGCATCAATGCCGATTTTATCCAATTTGTCGATGGCGACCGTGATGTCAACCAAAGCGTCGGATTTTCCGATGTATTCGGCAATGCCGGCCAAAATCTTGCGGTTGTTTATCTTCAGTATAACATTGATTTTCAAGTTAGTAAAGACATCATTGACGATTCTCACCAATTCGGCTTCATTCAGAAGAGAATCAGAGCCGATAATATCGACATCGCACTGATAGAACTCGCGGTAACGTCCTTTCTGCGGACGGTCGGCGCGCCATACGGGCTGAATCTGATAGCGCTTGAACGGAAACGCGATTTGGTCGCGGTACATCGTGACGAAGCGTGCGAAAGGCACCGTGAGGTCGTAGCGAAGACCTTTCTCGCAAATCTTTCCGACAATTTTTTCAGAATGAAGTTCCTGTCCGTCCTGCTGCACCGACGACAAGAAATCGCCGGAATTAAGGATTCGGAAGAGCAGTTTGTCGCCTTCTTCGCCGTATTTTCCCATCAAAGTCGAGAGATTCTCCATAGAAGGTGTCTCTATAGGCTGAAATCCGTAGCGGCGGAAGACTTCCCTTACAGTATCGAAAATGTAATTGCGACGCACCGTGACATCAGGAAGAAAGTCGCGCGTGCCTTTTGGTATAGAAGGTTTTTGTGCCATTTATTTATTGATTCTTCAAATTACAAAGTTATAATTTTTTCTGTCTGTAAATCCCATTGGAATGATTACGTCTTAGAACATTTTTCTTTAGGTTTCGCAGTATTTTTCATGAATATTTTAGTCGCAACAAATCCCAACAACAGCCCAACGATAGCACCGCAGATGACGTCGCCGGGGTAGTGAACGCCCATGTAGAGGCGGCTGTAACCGATTAAAGCCGCCCAGCCGAACAGCGCGCAAGGCATATATTTCCAATACGATTTTAGATGATACGAGGCGAACATTGCTAATCCGAAGACGTTGCAGGCATGCGACGAGATGAATCCGTATTTGCCGCCGCAGTGTCCGTACGGAAGATAAACCAAATCGGCTATCTCCTCGTTGTGGCACGGGCGGAAGCGGTGAAAATACGGTTTGAAGAAATGTGCCGAAAGTTGGTCTGTCGAAATAAAGAGGAGAGCCACGCCGAGGAAGAACCACACGCTGCGGATGCCGTATTTTTTTATCGCGAGATATGCGAGGAAGAGATAAAGCGGAGTCCAGCCGAACTCGCTGCTGACGAAGGCCATCACGGGGTCTAACCAGTCAACGTGCAAGCCATTGAAAAACAAGAACAAACGCGTATCTAAGGCGAGTACGGATTCCATAACTCATTCGTTATTTAAATTGAACCATATTATGTCCTTCAGTTCCCTGATGCCTTCGCCGGCGGCGGAACTGATAAAGACATGCGGTATCTTTTTTGGAAGATGCCTGCGTATGTCCTTCTTTTTATCTTCGTCGAGGAGGTCGCATTTCGAGATGGCGAGAATCCTTTTTTTGTCAAGAAGTTCGGGATTGTATCTCTTCAATTCGTTAAGGAGGATGTCGTAGTCGCGTTTCACGTCGTCGCTTTCGCTGCTCACGAGGAAGAGTAGTATGGAGTTTCTTTCGATGTGTTTCAGGAACCTGAGTCCGAGGCCTTTCCCTTCCGAAGCGCCCTCGATGATGCCCGGAATATCGGCCATGATGAATGATTTATAGTCGAAATAAGGGACTATTCCGAGGTTTGGCGTGAGTGTCGTGAATGGATAGTCGGCTATCTCCGGTTTTGCTGCCGAGACGACGCTCAGCAGTGTCGATTTGCCGGCGTTTGGGAATCCCACGAGGCCGACATCTGCGAGGAGTTTCAGTTCAATGATAATCCATCTCTCTTCGGCGGGTTCGCCGGATTGTGCGAATTTGGGTGTCTGCATCGTGGCTGTCTTGAAGAAGGCGTTGCCTTTTCCGCCGCGTCCGCCGCGCATTATCACAATCTCTTGTCCGTCTTCTGTTATCTCTCCGAGCGGCTCGTGTGATTCGGCGTCGTATGCTATTGCGCCGAGCGGCACATCGATATATTTGTCGCCGCCTTGTGCGCCAGTGCATTGATTTTGTCCTCCGTTTTGTCCGTCGTCAGCAAGAACATGTTTCGTATAGCGCAGATGAAGAAGAGTCCACAGCTGGGCGTTACCGCGAAGCACTATGTTACCGCCTCTACCGCCGTCGCCGCCGTCAGGACCGCCTTTAGGCACATATTTGGCGCGATGAAAATGAAGCGAGCCGTTGCCTCCTTTTCCCGAACGGCAGAAAATCTTAACGTAATCTACAAAGTTGGACATAATTGGTTTTCACAAAAAGTTAAAATTCTTCATCATCGCCGGCGTTCTGTTGTTCCACGGCGTTCTGTTCTTCGTCGTAGGCGTCGCAGTCGAACTCGAGACTCACATCGGTAAGCGGTTTCGGAAAATCGCCCCTGCTGATGTTTATCGTGCTGTCGGCGTAAATTTTGTTCATATAAATTCCCCAAATCGGGAGTGCCATATTCGATCCCTGTCCGAGTGAGATGCTGCGGAAATGTATGGCGCGGTCTTCAGCACCGGTCCAGATACCTGTAGTGAGGTCGGGGGTGAGTCCCATAAACCAGCCGTCGCTCTGATTCTGCGTCGTGCCTGTCTTACCGGCGACGGGATTCGTTATCTTGTATTTGTATTTGAGACGCACGCCTGTTCCGCTTTGGACGACGCCGCGCATAAGTTCAATCATCTTGTAGGCCGTCGTCTCGTCCATGGCTTCTTTCTGCTCGGCCTTGAACGTCTCAATGACGTTGCCGTTTTTGTCTTCAATCTTAGTGATGAAGATAGGTTTGATATAAAATCCCTGATTGGTGAAGGTGCTCATTGCGCCGACCATCTCATATACCGAGATGTCGCATACGCCGAGGCATATAGCCGGCACAGCCTCAATCGGAGCCGTGATGCCCATGCCTCTCACCATCTGTATGACGGCTTCCGGACCGAAACGGCTCATCAGGTAGGCCGAAATATGGTTGTTCGAGTGTGCCAATGCCCATTTCAGCGTCACTTCTTTGCCGAGCATCTCTTTACCTTCATCCCTCGGTTCCCAGAAATTGCCGTCGGGAAGCTTGATGCTGTAGGAGATATTCGGGACTTTCGAACACGGCGTATATTCACCTTCCTGCATGGCAAGAGCATAGAGGAACGGCTTAAACGTGGAGCCGACCTGACGCTTGCCCTGCATTATGTGGTCGTATTTGAAGAAACGGTAGTCTATTCCGCCGACGTAAGCCTTGACGTGTCCCGTTCCCGTTTCAACTGACATAAGTGCCGACTGTAAAAAGAATTTGCTATAATGTATTGAGTCCCAAGGTGAAAGAACCGTATCTATCGGGCCGTCCCACGAGAAGAGCGTCATTTCGGCAGGCGTTTTAAAGTTCTTCATTATCGAATCTTCGCTGCAACCGTTTTTTTTGAGGCTGCGGTATCTGTCGGAACGCCTCATCGCAAGTTTGATAAGGTGATTGCATTCTTCTCTACTCTCAAGTGTGAAAGGTGCGAGTGTCCAGCCTTTCCAATGTCTGAAGAAGGCAGGTTGCAGGTCTTGGGAGAGATGTTCGCGGACGGCTTCTTCGGCGTAACGCTGCATACGCGAGTCGATGGTGGTATAGATACGGAGGCCGTCGCGGTAGATGTCGTATGGTTTGCCGTCGAGTTTATAGTGACTTTTAGCCCACTGTGTAAGATATTGGCGCAGATATTCGCGGAAATAAGTCGCCTCGCCGCTGTTATGGTCGAGGGACTTGAAGCCTGACAAATCAAGAGGAATTTGTTGTAGTGAGTCGCGCGTGTGGCTGTCAAAGAAGCCGTTTTCGCACATCGCCGCGATAACCACGTTGCGTCTCGCGAGAGCCCTGTCGGGATGCCTTGTAGGGCTGTAGTAAGACGGGGCGTTGATTATTGCCGCCAACATAGCCGATTGTTCGATATTTAAGTCTTTCGGCATAATGCCAAAATACGTCTCGGCCGCTTTTTCTATTCCGTAAGCGTTGTTGCCGTAGAAAATCGTGTTGAGATATAGGGCGAGAATCTCGTCTTTTGAATAGTTGTATTCGAGACGGATGGCCGTCACCCATTCTTTGAACTTGCGCATGACGAGCTGCAGCTTATTCATTCCGAGGTCTCGCGGATAAAGGTTTTTGGCAAGCTGTTGTGTTAAGGTTGAACCTCCGCCTTTATTGGTTGATTGACCGGTGAAAACGCCGAAAATCACGCGTGGCAGCGATTTACCGTCGATTCCGGAGTGGTCATAAAAACGTTTGTCTTCAATAGAAGTGATAGCATGAACCATGTTGGGCGAAATGTCGGCAAAATCAACATTGGAACGATTTTCGACGAAATATGTTCCGAGAATCTTGCCATCGCACGAGATAATTTCGGAAGACAGGTTGGTATTTGGGTTTTCAAGTTCTTCAAAAGACGGCAGTTCGCCGAAAACGCCCTTCGACAAAAGGAGAAAGAACAAAAACACCAAAACGATTCCTGCCGTCAGAATCGACCACAGATACCATACGTATTTTGGTGTCTTTACCGATTTTTTATTTTGATTGTCTGACATTTCTTATACTTACAAATTGATTTTTCACTGCACTTTTGAAACACTTACACCCACATCGGTTATACCTTTCAAGACTGGTTCGCGCATGGCTTGTTCTATCTCAAAACGGTATATTCCCTTCAAGGGGAAGCGGAGATTGTCGTTAAGCCGTATCTCGGCTGAGCGCATCGAGCCGGAGCCTTTTCCCGCCCATCGTCCGTCGGGGAAGGCCAAAACGCACTCTATCGTGTCGTGGGTGATGTTGCCATTGGGAAACGACGTGTGGAGAAATACAAACAGGTTGCTGTATTTATAGTTTTCCAAATGCCTGACGTTCAATGAGAAAGAATATATGGCAACTGTATCTTCAACATTTATGTCGAAGAACGGCATATTGTCGGCTTTCCATTCCGCATTATCTATCACGACGCTTTCGTTGAAGAAATCGTTGTTGCAGGCGAAAAGTGCCAATAATGAAATCACAAGCAGTATTCTTCTCATTTCACACATCTATTCAAGTTTTTTAAGATCGACATTGCGTCCTTCTTCTCCGTAGTCGGCATTTTTCTGTTCCTTGATGAAGGCATAGTCTTCAAGTTGTTCCGGAAGGATGCCTTCTTTGTTTTCAGCCATTATCTCCTTGACTTTTTCGACCGGAATGGCCATCATGCTGGATCTGTCTGTAACGTATGAATACCACATAAGGCCTTTGAAAATGTCGTATTTCTGAAAACGCGCTTCTCCCTTCTGCGTTTTGAGCGAAATCCTATGATCTGGGAACGATTTGAGTGCTTCGACGTAGTTGTTGTATTCGTAGTTAAGGCAGCATTTCAGTTTGCCGCATTGTCCGGCGAGTTTCTGCGGATTCGGCGAGAGTTGCTGTATTCGCGCTATATTTGTTGTAACTGATTGAAATTCAGTTATCCACGAGGCGCAGCACAGTTCTCTGCCGCACGAGCCGACACCGCCGAGTTTCGCAGCCTCCTGACGGAATCCTATCTGGCGCATCTCGACCCTCACGTGAAATTCTTCGGCGAGTTTCTTTATGAGTTCGCGGAAATCGACACGTCCGTCAGCGGTATAATAGAAGATTGCTTTTGTTTTATCGCCCTGATATTCAATATCGTTTAACTTCATATCGAGATTAAGGTCAACGGCTATCTCGCGGCTCCGATACAGCGTATGTTTCTCAAGCCTCATCGCATCGAAGAACTTCTCGACATCGTTCACTCTGGCGCGGCGGTAAATCTTTTTAAGGTCGGTGACGGGAGTGACGTGTCCTTTGCGTTCGCGCTGTTTATCAACGATGGGACCGACAAGCGTCACGATGCCGATGTCGTGACCTATCGCTGCTTCGACGGCAACGAGTTCACCTTCCGAGAGGTTCAGTTCCGCAGGATAGCTGAAGAAGTCCTTTCGGTCATTTTTGAAACGCACTTCGGCCACGCAGAGTTCGCCTTCCGCCTTAACCGTCTCGAAGTCCTTAAGCCAGTCGTATGTGTCGAGTTTGCAGCG
This sequence comes from Bacteroidales bacterium, assembly GCA_024400195.1. Lineage (GTDB taxonomy): Bacteria > Bacteroidota > Bacteroidia > Bacteroidales > F082 > Limimorpha. The sequence goes on along the minus strand of JAKSNC010000029.1, from coordinate 3,223 downwards.
TCCGTGCCTCATAACGCTGTCTCCGACAACAAAATTTTCAGCCGACATCTTGGAGCCTCTGTGAAAATCAACGCTGAGGAGTTCTTTCTCCGAATCGTGGGTGAGCCAATCGACGGAAAATTCCGGTTCTTCCTCTTGTTTCTCGCGGTAAAACTCCATGTCCTCGTCGTTTTTGACGATTTTTTTAGGCCGTGTGTGTTCAAAAACAGGAATGTCGCTTATGTCTCCGACATCGTCGGCGTCGTTATCGGCATCTGTCACGACTTCCGAAACTTCTTCTATTATTTCTTCCTCGACGAACATCTTACCGTATTCTTCTTCCAACATCCTCTTCTCGGCCTCTTTTTCGGGGTTAACTGCGATTGCCGAGGCTTTTATCGTAGGTTTTGCACCATCGTCGAAAGTTGTTTCCGATGCAGGCTTCGCACCATTTTTTCCGCCGTTGGAGGCATCTTTATCGGGACGCCCGTTATGACGTTTGTGAAAAGACTTGTTGTTATGATGATTATAGCCGTTATTCTGCTGATTTTGTCTCTCTCTTTGTCCGTTGTTACTGCTTTCGCCCATTTTGAAAACGTATTATTATAAGTTTGTGTGAAACCTGCAAAGATAATGAAAAAACTCGTTTGCAATGTTGATATAATGACATTTTCGGACGAAAGAAGAAGGGTCGGAAAACCGAGGCAACGTCGGCTGTTGAAATGTTTTTACAACATCTTCAATTTGTTTTTATCAATTGTTTTTCAATAATTTAAAACAACTTCGAGAAAAATTTTCACGAATCGTGAAGTTGATGGAAGGCATCTTTGACCTCTTGTCAAAACATTGATGAATCGCAATCGTTTCATCATAGATACAAATTATCAATCCAACGGTTCCGGTTGTTTAAATTGTTGTTTGCTGTTTATTTTTTCTCAATCTCCCTCTCGACCATCATTTTAGCTTCGTCCAGCAACCGTTTGCTTTCCGCTTTCAGGGCGAAACTTTTCTTAATCTTTGCGGAAATGTTTTCTTGGATTGGTTTTGGCAGTTTGGGAATAATCACTTGTTCTATTTCCGATGGCTTCCAATGCTGGATGATGGCACCATTGGAATCACGCTCGGCTTGCATTTGCACCACCTTTGAATTTAAAACCAATGTCAGATAATCAGAATTGTATTCTTTGTTGAAAACCGACAAATGAAGCAATGCGCCTGATGTGATGCAATCCGTGTCTTCTTCCACTTTGTAAGCAATGCCGACACTGCCGTCTTTTGACAATAAAATGGTATCTTTCTTGGGCTGCAATTCCTTCAAATCATAATCGTTTTGCGATAGGAAAACATTAGGCTCAGAAATGCCGAATTTCGTCACATCCGAGACCCTGACAAACGGGATGCCACTCTCTTGATAAGCCTCACTCCCTGGCTCTACTGATTTTTTAATGTTTGCAATGTCTTTGATTGTGTCACATTCAAATTGTGACAATCTGAAAAACAGCTCATCGTACTTTGGCTGGTAATACTCCGCATCCAAACGGCCTGCCGTTTTGCAGACCGAATAGTTCTTGATAGAGTAGTTCGCTGTGGTGTTTGTAGTCCATTTTTCGGCATACAATTCCTGCAGCAGTGTCCATTCTGCCAAGCGATAGTAATATGTGCTTTCCTCAATCATTTGATTATATTTCATAACTAATTGATTATTAGTTAAATCCCCCCCCCGTTTGTAATTTTACATTCTACTTGAAGTTTCGCATTTTCAAGCAGTTGCTTTGCCTCTTTGCGTAAAGAGATGCTCTTTTGAACATATTCCGCAATCTCAGTTTGAACCTCGTTTCTGATTTTGGGCATTACAATATTTTGCAGTTCATTGCGGCCTATGGCCGTTAGGATTGTTCCCGAACAACCTTGTCTCAACAAATTTTGCATTGGCTCCGATTTGAACAACACCAACAAGGTTTCAGGGTTTATAGTCTTGGATTTGACGACATAAAAACCCGTTGAACAAATGGCTTTGTCGTATTCGGCTGTTACCAATGCCACACTTTGCAGCGAGCCTTCAATGGATGAAACAATAACATCATTTGTTTGCACAAACCGCCTTGCCCTTGACGGCAATTCCGCACCAATTGAGGTAGTGCAACCCGTAATTTCTCCCGAATTGCCTATATCGCTCAGTTCAATGTAATTGTATTCTGTGTTATCTTCAGGTTTGAAATTCTTCTCGTTTAACGAACAGAGATTGCCCAGAACATCAGAGCCATTCTTGTATTTCCTAATATACTCAGCATAATCCTCGTATTTCGTCTGGTAATACTCCGCATCCAATCTGCCGCTTGTCAAAAATGATTCTTTCAGTTGCTTGATGTTGACTGGTGCATTGTTGGGTTGCCAATCTTTTAAACCAAGTTCGAATAATAACTGCATTTCAGCATCTTTATATAAACTCAAAGATTTTAATCTACACAAATTTGCTCTTTCAAAATATTCCTGAATTTGCAACTGAAAATCCATGTCTAATATTGGAATTTCAATCTCTTTAACTTCTTCAGGATTCACATTCGTTTGATTTATTGATTGTCTTGCCCTTCTTTTAATATCCCGTATTCCCTGCTTGGTATTTAAAAAAGCACAGAAATATTCCGGGAGAATAACACTTTCTATCGGATTAAAACGAACAAGGTAAGATGCAAAAGTCCTTTCAATGTTGTCATTTTGATAATAGACACCAGTACGACCGACCCATTCAAAGGAATTAGTTCTGTTAAACAAAACATCTCTATTTCTCAACGCAAAACGTCGACACTCATCCTGCGTAATATCCGCATACTTATTGACTTCAATGTCACATAACATATTGTGCAACTCATTCATGCGGTATATAGGATAGCCATGACCATTCTCATTCATTTCAATAGAAATTCCATATTGAGACGAATGAATAACATCGCCAATCTTTTTGTATTTTAGAATAGGATTTTTAATAGGTGCTTGAGTATAATATTGGCTATCTATTCTAAAATCTTTATTCTCAATAGTTTTAGAGAACATGTCTTCTCTAATTTCCAACCCTTCCAACAACTGCTTATATTTAGCTTCGTTGAAAGGGCTGCCTAAAAAAAACTCAACCCTTCCTTTTTGGCAAATTCAGCAAAGGCTTCGGCAATGCCGTCGCGGGTCAAGCCATCGTGGTTGAAAAGGTCGTGCTTCACAATCAAATGGCCGTGAGAGTCCAAAAGGTACT
>JAKSNC010000028.1 GCA_024400195.1 Bacteroidales bacterium | reverse complement strand
GATAGCCATAACGATAGCCATAACGATAGCCATAACGATAGCCATAACGATAGCCGCTCATCACAAAAGTTCCGTTGACAATAAGCGACATGTTTTTAAACTTATTATCGTCGTAAATCTTCTGCAGGTCCGGAATCAGAGAGCGTTCCATCAAGCCGGCGCGGACCACGAAGAACGTTCTGTCGGCATGTTTCTCTATGATCTGCGTATCTGCCACGATGTCAATCGGCGGGCAGTCTAAAATAATGAATGAATATTCTTTGCGAATCTTTTCCATCATTTCGGTCATCTTGTCGCTCAACAGCAATTCCGTAGGATTTGGCGGAATCACACCGACAGGCAACACATACATGTTGGTGCTTTGTTTGCTTTGAATTATCAATTCATTCAAATCATCAATTTGTCCGTTAAGGTAATTTGAAAATCCCTTCTTACCGTATGTGAAATATTTTGATGTCGAAGCATGGCGGAGGTCACCGTCTATCAGTAACACTTTTTCGCCTTTTATCGCAAGACTCATTGCCATATTAAGGCTGATAAATGTCTTTCCGCTGCCGGGGTTAAACGATGTAACGACAATCACGACGGCTTCGTCATTTTTATTAGACATAAACTCTATGTTAGTTCTCATCACGCGGAAGGCCTCGTTCATCATATCTCGGCTGCCTTCTTTGACGATAATGCCTGCACGGTCGTCTTTTTTACCTTTTTTATTTTTCTTCAAAAAGCCAAAAACGCTCTTTTTATTCATTTCCGGCTTTTGCGGAACCTCACCGATGATAGGTATTGTAGTGGCATCCTCTACATCTTTTCTTCCACGAAGTGTGGTTATCGATATCTGTTTGATATACAATATTCCTATTGGGATGATGAATCCTATAACCAGACCTAACATTATCGTTTTCACGGGAAGCGGCATTATTGGAACCCAACTTCCCCAGGGATTTTCAACAACGCGTACGTTATATGCAGTAAAAGCCTGCGACAATTCATTTTCTTCTCTTTTCTGCAAAAGGTAGATGTATAACGCCTCTTTGACTTTCTGTTGACGTCCCATTGTGGAATATTCCTTCGTATGCATTGGGCTTTGTGCCACCTTGCTGTCAGTCACACTTTCCTGTTGCTTGTAGATCGCAATCATCTCGTCTATCGACTTTGTTTCTCTCTCGATACTTGCAAGGATGGTCGTCGCAAAATAGTCAAGTTTAGCATCTATACTACTCAATCTCGGGTCATTGTCACCACCGACAAAAATGGCGTCATTGCGTTTCATTATAAGCGCGTTATATTCTGCAATCATCTTGTCGGTCGCTTCTGACGAGGTACTTGGAAGAAGTTTGTCTTTCCCGGTGATATTGATAATATCGTTTTTGACGAATAGCAACATGTGTTTGGTATCTTCCAACGACAGTATTCTGTTTTTCAACTCATTGTTTTCCGTAACGGATATTGTTGCCACGGCTTCTATACTCGGCATTCTCAAATCGCTTTTGAATGTCGCCATTTTTGAATCAACGGTATCGAGGTCGTTTTCTAAGATATTTAATCTTTGGTTTATAAATGCAGCGGTGTTTCTGACTTTTTGATTACGGTCCTTTATCCAGCTTTCACTATACACGTTGATAAGCATGGAAATAAAATCCGAAGCCCTTTGCGGGATATTATCATTCACAATGATTGAAATCACATCTGATTCCGACCTTTTGTCTCCATTACCCTTGACTATATGAAGTCTGTTTTTGAACGCCATTGTCATTTGCATTAAAGGATAATGGGTAACACGAATATCTTTAGGGGAATTTCCGATGTGATATTCGTTGTTTTTGATTATGATTCTTCCGAAAGGCATTTTTATTGTGTCACCAAAGGCACCATTTACACTCATATCCTTGTAGGAAGTCTCTCTAAAACTAATGTCGGATAGTTTTATCTTACCGTCACCTTTTTTTGTCACGACAAACGATGCCCGTTCATTATCAAATAAGTCAATAAAATCAACGGTAAACGGCAACGTACTTTCGTATAAGTACCCCTTGTGGAAACGTCCTTTATACGTGTATTCAACATTCAACCGCATGCGTTGCACAACATCTGTGATTATTGCCAATGATGACATTATTTCCATTTCATTGACATTTCCGTAGCTGCTGTTTGACATAATGCCGGAATTGAGGACATTCTCCAAATCCTTTGCTGATGATCTGTTTTCATCCGGTTTCAAAAGAACCTTGGCACTGCGTGAATACACCGGAACCGTCCTAAGAACTTTAAAATAGGCGATTCCAACGGCAAGTGATATTGATATTACAAACCAATACCAATTTCCAAGACAACTGAATAATAATTCCTTAATATCAAAATTTGATTCAGTTTCTTTGGCTTTTGTGTTGTTTATATTCTCCATGTAAATTATATTTTATCTCTGAAAAACAAGAACAAGGTCATAAGGAATGATGCCAACGACGTATAAAACGAAATACTCAAAATATTGTTACCGTTAACAATAGTGTCTCTTGTACGACGTCTTGTAGGTTGGACGTATATCACGTCGTTTTGCTGGACAAAATACGCCGGTGACTTCTGCAGAACCTGAATAGAGTCCATATTCAGAGTGTAAAAGTTTTCCACGCCGTTTTCCTGACGAATCAGAAGTATATCGGGACGGCGGGCAAGGGCATCAAGGTCGCCGGCTGCAGCAAGTACTTCAAGAACAGTCGTCTTGTCCTTTGTCAACTCGTAATTTCCTGACTTTATTTCTCCGAGCAGCGTCACCTTCATATCCACAAACTCGACGATGACAACAGGATCCCTTATCAGGCCTTCGCTCTTAAGCTTGTCCTGCACGTAATTCACAAGTTCTTCGCGCGTCATCCCTTCGACATGGATTTTTCCGAGTGTGGGCATCTCTATATTTCCATCCATATCCACATGATAATAGTGATGACCATTCAAAGCATTAGTTCCACCACCATACGAATTTGGCATTAATGTGAGGTTGAATTGATGGCTGAGTTCAAGATCTTCACACAGCACTATCACCTTCAACTTATCTTTCTTTTTAAAAACCAAATCATTACCATCACTAATGGTATCACCTTGAGCATTTTTCCAATCTTGGAAATACGGATACTGCTTCATCGGTTTGCAAGAGCATACGAATAATGCTACAACTGCCAATAAAACGAATTTATTTCTCATGTTTTTTAATATTTTTGTTTGCAACAATATATACCTCTAATTCCTGCTGACGATACAACGAATACAACACCGCGCAGTTTTTATGTGCAACTCATCCGTAAACACCTCGGACATCAAAATGTCTGCTACCCGCAAACTACTGATTATGAGCTTATGAAGAAGGTTCTTTTTTCCCCCCCCCTATACACATATATATAATTAGTTGCAAATGTAATAAAAAAAACAATAGTAGTTGTATATGTTTTTTTACATTTTAGACTTTTTTATGTCGTGTTGTTTTCCGTTGTGGGCATAATTACCGATAAATTTCATACATTTGCAGCCTGATTATGGACCTCATCACCCTCATCGGCATAGGAATATCTCTTTCAATGGACGCTTTCTCGGTATCCATCTGTAAAGGATTGACAACTAAACGTTTCTACCTTAACACTGCCTTGATTTGCGGCCTGTGGTTCGGTTTTTTTCAAGCCCTGATGCCCGTCATAGGATATTTTGTAGGCATACATTTTTCAAACCTCATAAGCACTTTCGACCATTGGATTGCCTTCGGGCTCTTGTTGATAATCGGGGCGAACATGATTCGTGAATCCTTCAACGACAACGATGACGGCTCCGACAACGGCTCCACAAAATTCAAGACGATGTTTGTTTTGGCCGTGGCTACAAGTATCGACGCCTTAGCTGTCGGAGTGACATTCGCTTTTATTCAAGTCAATATATGGTTTGCAGTGACTATCATAGGCCTGATAACATTCGCCTTCAGCGTCTGCGGTGTTATGATAGGAAACTTCTTCGGAGCGCGTTTCCACAAATCTGCCGGCGTCATCGGAGGCTGCATTCTCATCATCCTCGGCGTAAAAATCCTTTTGGAACACTTTGAAATATTCAAACTATGAAAAAGACCTTTCTATTCTGTTTCCTGATATTCTGCGCGGCTCTGTGTTACGCCCAGCAACAACAGAAAACGATTATCCATATAGTGCATGCCGACAAAGCCGCCTACGACGACCGCATCGGGAAAGACATCCAAAGGCTTATAGGAAACGTCGTATTGAGACAAGACTCGTCGTATTTTTACAGCGACAGCGCGTATCTTCACGAGAAAACGAAGACGTTTGAAGGCTTCAGCCGTGTACACGTCACGATAAACGACAGCATAGACATCGTCAGCGACCGATTGAAATACAACGGAGAAACGCATTTTCTCGAACTATTCGACAATGTCGTGATGAAGAACGACTCTATGACATTGATGACGCAGTACATGACATACGACCGCGACAAACACCTCGCATGTTATCCTCATCACGGCACGATTATCAGAAACGATAAGAAAATGGTCAGCGTGAAAGGTTATTACCGCGATGATATCAAATTATTTTACTTTCACGATGACGTTGTAGCAACAATGCCTGATTATCAGTTATTTACCGACACATTGAATTATGATTACGCAGCTGAGAAGATGTCTTTCGAAGGTCCTACCACGATAATCAACAAAGACAATATTTTAAAGGGCGAGCGCGGCTACTACGATATGTTTCGCGACTTCATACACATCAACAAAAACGCGCGTTACAACAACAAGGAGCAGCATCTCGAATCTGATACGATGATTTACGACAAGGCTAACGAACACGCGTTCGCGTTGAACCACGTCATCATGCTCGACACTACGCACAAAGCCATCGTCGAAGGCGACTACGCCGAACTCTTCCAAAAAAGAGGCGACGGATATGTCACTAAAAAGATGCGCACACTTTATTATTCAGAGAAAGACACGCTGTTCCTCCATGCCGACACGCTGTTTCTGTTTTTCGACACCGCCACACGCGAAGCCAAGAGATTCACTTATTTCCACAATGTCAGGTTTTTCCGAAACGACGTGCAGGGGAAATGCGACACGATGAACTACACTCTGTCTGATTCTGTTGTCCTGATGCGTCACGAACCAGTCATCTGGGCTGAAAACTCACAGCTTTCAGGCGATTCGATAAACGTCTTCATAAGCAATTCTGCCATCGATTCCGCACTACTCTACCCCAATGCCTTCATCATCCAGAAAGACACTATTGACGGCTTTAACCAGATTAAAGGTAGAATGATGACGGCCTACTTTAAGGACAGTGAGTTGAAACATGTGTATAACAATGGCAATGCCGAGACAATTTATTTCCTGCGAGAAGACAACGGCACTATGATTGGCATCAACGTGTCGCAGTCGGTGGCGATGGACATCAAGATAGAAAATAACACCATTTCACGAATAAAGTATTTCAAAAAGACAAACGAGACACTTTATCCGTCGAAAGATTTAGACGAACATGGACGTTATCTGAAAGGATTCATCTGGCTTGACGAACTCAGGCCTAAAGACAGGGACGACATCTTTTAGAACAGAAAAAGTGGGTTTCACGAATTATTCAGAATTCATAAAACCCACCTTCAAACGAGAACTAACGATTGTTATTGAACAATTTCTATTCTGTCGGGTTTTGGTTCGCTTTTCACTATGTCGAGCTCGTCGATGATGTTGTCGGCGTGTCCGAGTTTGTCGATAATGAAGAGGACGTAGCGTACATCGACGTTGATGGTGCGTTGGAGTCTCGGTTCGAAGTTAACGTCTCCGCTCATGGCTTCCCAGTTGCCGTCGAAAGCAAGTCCGAGGAGTTCGCCTTTACCGTTCATTATCGGGCTTCCCGAGTTGCCGCCGGTGATGTCGTTGGTCGAGAGGAAGCATGTGATAAGCTCGCCGTTTTTATCGGCATACGGGCCGAAGTTTCTGTTTTCGATGAGTTCGATAAGTTCTTTCGGGGCGTCAAACTCAAAGTCGCCGGGCTTATATTTCTCGAGTATTCCGTTGGCGGTGCAGACATAATCGTAATGTATAGCATCAGCCGGCTGATAGTCTTTAACGCTGCCGTAGCTCATACGGAGTGTTGAGTTAGCATCAGGGTAGAGGCTCTTGCCGGGCTGTGTCTCAGCATAAAATTCGCGGAGACCTTTAACGAAGAGATGATCGTTCGGTGCAATCTGCATATTAACCATCTGATAGACCGGGATGGCTTCCAAAAGTTGTTTATACAGAGATTTTGCCGTCTGATATGCAAGGTCTTTCTTGATTTTTTTCACATTGGGTTTTTCCATAAACTTGGTAAGACGTTCTTGGTCGCTGAAGATTGATTTTTCGATAACCTCATTGCAGAAAGCGTCAATATCGCCTTTGTATTTCTTGTCGATAACCTTGAAGATACTTGCGGCATCATCGCCTTTGAGGTCGGCGGCGTAAATCTTCATCATTTCGACGAACATCTTGTTTTCGCATGGCTGATAAGTACCTTCAAACGCATTGCCCGCCATAACCTTGATTTCTTCTTCTATCGCATTGAATTTCTCCTGAGCTTCGGCTTTTTCTTCCTTCGTTTTGGCGGCCTTCATATTATCGTAAGCCTCGACATAACTGATAGCGGCTGATGCGAGACCGAGAGGTCCGACCTGCATAGTGAAGTTAGGATAATAGACCTTTTTGGAGACTTCACCGAGCATTGCGTACATGTTTTCAAGGCTCTGAAGGGCGTTACCATATTCGGCGACGCGTTCGGGATTCGCGTTGACCCATTCTGAGAACTGAGCTTCGAGCTGTCTCTTAGTGTCGGAAACCTTGTTTTTGGGAAGCATAGTCACTTGGCCGATGAAGTTCTTCCATGTATTGGCTTTGCCTGCATGGTCGTCGGCATACATCAAGTTGACGGCCGGGTCGTTGACCATGAATTCGTCCATGACTTCAGTCTGTTTCTTGAAGAATTTAATGACTATCGGATAGAAAACGTTGACGTTGTAGTCGATTCCGAATGAAGTCATATAACGTTCAGTCGAGCCCGGGAAGCCCCAAATCATCGTAAAGTCGTCAGGTTGGACGCCGTCGATATTGACGGGAAGGTGATGTTTCGGAGTGAGAGGCTTGTTGTCGGGTGAATAAGGAGCAGGGTTGCCCTCAGCATCGGCATAGACGCGGAAGATGGAGAAGTCGCCGGTGTGACGAGGCCACATCCAGTTGTCGGTGTCGCCGCCGAACTTACCAATTGATGACGGAGGTACTCCGACGAGACGCACGTCCATAAACACCTGATAAACAAACATGTAATATTCATTACCTTCAAAGAAGCCTTTGATGACGGGGTTGTATTTTCCGTCTTCGGAGGCGGCGGCTTCAAGTTCGCTAATCTTCTCCTTTATGGCGGACTGGCGTGTCATCCAATCCATCGTGTCGTCGATTACACTGAAGATTTCGGCGGTGACATCTTCCATTCTGATAAGGAAAGAAGCTGTAAGGCCATCAACGGGAAGTTCTTCGTCGAAGTTTTTTGCCCAAAAACCATTAGTAAGGTAGTCGTGTTCGACCGTCGAAAGTTTGTTAACTGAGCCGTAGCCGCAGTGATGGTTTGTGAAGAGGAGGCCGTTTTTCGACACAATCTCACCGGTGCAGAAGTAGCCGCGCGGATTAGGGCTTTCGGACAGTCCTACGATAGCGTCTTTGAGACTGCTGTGATTGATGCTGTACAGTTCTTCAGGTGTAAGCTGGAGACCCATTTTCTGCATATCGACGTAGTTAAGTCTTTCGACGAACATCGGAAGCCACATTCCTTCATCGGCTCTGACGTTTTTGCCCACAAAGCAAAGTGCGGCAAGTGCTAAAATCAAAAAAGTCTTTTTCATATTGTAAAGAATTTATTATAAATCAATTTATTTCAAGCAGTCCATTCCCTGAGTGAAGTAGATGTCGGTAGGAATGCCCATAGTGCCGATTTTTTCGAGGTCGGCTTTAAGCTGGTCTTGCATAGCCGCGTCTTTGGCGAGCCATTCCTTGACGTACTCGTAGTTGCCGTCGCCTTGAGCCTTGAGGATGTCGCCGCCAAGTTTTTCTACAGCGACCTTCATTGCCTCGAAGTTGATTTCATAACGTCCGTTTTCGTTACGTTTGAAGGCATTTTCTCTTTGGAAATAGCTGAAAGTGAGCATATTGGCGCGTCCGTGAGCCTCATTGACGCCGAATCTTATGGAGCGGAAAATGCCTGCCATGAAGGTGGTGTAGTTTTCAATCAAAGTCGAGTTTTTGTACTCGCCCATTTCGTTGAGTTTGGTGACTAAGAAAAGTCCGAGGACGTCGGCTTTAGCTTCTTCGATGGCCGAATACTGTTCTTTCAACGCGTTGCGGACTGTGCCTTTGCCGTCGAGGGTGTTTTTGATTCCGAGGCCGTGTGCCACTTCGTGGAACATCGTATTGGCGAAGAAGGCGTCGAAATTGATGTTGGGCAGTGATTCTTCTGTCATAAGTTCTTTCGCTATCGGCACGAGAATCTGGTCGTATTTAGCCTTCATAGCGTTTTTGAGTTGCAGTTTGCGGGTACCTTTCTTTAATTGTACTGTCTCATCGTTCGGGAGGTTGATGGCGATGGTCTTGCTTGCCGAGTTGCAGTCTCCGCCGTAGAACACGACATCGTAAGCGGCGAGGTCGGCATCGGAACCCGGTTTCTCCTGTTTGTATTGTTCTTCGCAGGGCAGTTCGGCCTGAAGCTGAGGCAGAAGTGAAGCGTAGTGCATCAGTTTCTCACTCCAGTCGCGGTCTTTTATAAGGATGAAGGCTTCGTGAGCGGCCTTATATCCGAAGAGCCCGTCAAGATAGTTCTCGATAGGGCCGACGACAAAATCGATGTTGTTGTTGCGGACGTCCATCCAAGCCATATCGCTCTCGAAATAATCATCGGTACGGAGGGCCTTTGCGCGGAGGCGGAGGTAGTTGGCGAACTCCTCATCGGCGGCAAGGTCGGCGGCTTTTTCTATGAGTTGGGCAGCCTCCTCAACTTGAGCAGCGTATGCCTCATGATACCAGACAGTCTTGAGATTGCCGTTTTCATCGCGTCTCACGAGAGTGTATTGGCTGGTTTTGTCGGGGTTTTCCCACGCCTCAAATTCTTCCTTCGTCATATCGACGGGATAGAATCCGGCTCCGATAGGCATCTCGCCGTAGCCTTCAATGAAAGGCTTCATATCGTTGAAGTTATCCCACGGGCCGTAGTTGATTTCGGCGTAGAGTCTCGCATCGGGATCGGTAATACCTGCAAGGAAAGTCTCTTTGTCGCCGCCGAGGTTTTCAGTCCAATAGATGTCGTCCATTATCTTTCCTGCTTGGAAAAGATATTCGAGCATCTGGACTTCGTTTGCGCTGAGATGGCTGATGTCGGATGTCAGCGTGACCTGCGCGTACTTGTTTGTGAGGGCTTTGTAGGGGCTGACTGACTCAGCTTTGTCTTCTGTTTTTGGGCTTCCGCATCCCATGATGACTGTCGAAAGAGCCATGATAGAAAGTAATTGCTTGATTTTCATTGTTTTTAATTTTTTGTTTTTAAATATTTTTCACTTTATAAATTTGGAGGCGTAAAGTTAGTGAAAAAAGTAGATTCTTTGACAAGAAGTTGAATGTTGAATGTTGAATGATTAATGCGGAATGATGAGGGTCGAGGGTCGAGAAGTTTGAAAGGTTTGAAGGGTTTGAAAAGTTTGAAGGGTTAAGAAGTTCTGACGTTCTGAAGTCGAGGGGTCAAAAAGTCAAAAAGTCAAAAGTTCATTGCTAATGGCTAAGAACTCACGGCTCAAAAAAAATCGTATCTTTGCGGAAAATATCTTGATGATGAAAAGACATTCGTTTTCAGTGCATTTCCTTATCTTATCATTTATTTTTGTTTTATGTGGTTTATCTTCTTGCGACGATGATGTGAAAAGTGTCGCCGTGGTCAAGAAAGACGTTGTCGTGCCAAATTTTGATGCGCACAGAGCTTTTGCCGACATTGAAAGACAATGTTCTTTTGGGCCGCGCGTGCCTGAATCGGAGGCGCACGAATTATGTTCAGAATGGCTTATCGAGACGTTGAAGGCTGAAGCCGACACTGTGTTCGTGCAGGATTTCCGCACGCGGATTTATGACGGACGACTGCTTGATGGGAGGAATATCATCGCGTCGTTCGGCGGAGACGCAAAAAAGAGGATAGTTGTGGCGGCACATTGGGATTCGCGTCCTTTTGCCGACAACGACCCTGACGAATCTAACTGGCGCAAAGCCATCGACGGAGCCAACGATGGTGCTTCAGGAGTGGGAATAATCCTCGAGATAGCGAGAATCGTCAATAAGAATCCACTCAACGAAAAAACAGGCCTCGACCTCGTTCTCTTTGATCTTGAGGACTATGGACCGCCGGCATCTTCCAATGAACACAGCGATAATGCGTGGGGACTCGGCTCGCAGTATTGGTCTGCTCATCCGCACAAATCCGGTTACCGCGCCTATATGGGAATGCTTTTGGATATGGTCGGAAACGCCAATCCGCGCTTCCCGAAAGAATATTATTCGAACCAATTCGCGGCGCATATCTGCGACAAAATATGGAAAACGGCGCAACGTCTTGGTTATGACGGCGTTTTTTTAGACGAAGTCGGGCATCCCATCAACGACGACCACATCTCAATGAACATAATCGCCGGCATTCCGACCGTTGATATTATTCATCTTGAGGAAAATGATTCCGAAAATAGTTTCCACAGCACGTGGCACACTTTGGACGACAACGTCTCCAACATCAGCGAAAGCACACTGCAAATCGTCGGAAATGTCGTCTTGAACGTAATTTATAACGAGTAGGAAAAAACGAGGAAAGTGGTTTCTTTCAAAAATCCAGCCGATATTTTTTACAACTTTACTTGTTGAATCTATCAATCAATTTTTATTATCTTTGCACCGATAATCTCGTTGAGTATTCTGTCTTTATCTTCGCGGAATTCTTACGAGAAAGAAAAAAGTAAATATTAACTAAAATTATCTTGCCTATGATATAAAAGACGGAATTTTCCGTATGCATTTTAAGAAATAGAAAAAAGCGAAGAAGCTTAACACTGGTTACCCTGAAACTTCGACACTTTCAGCAAATTCATCCCAGAGTAAAGCAACGATGCTTCCGCCACTACGGGCGTGGGCTTTACGTGTTGTAATTGGGATGAATAGGTAGTCGAAGACCTCAGGATAACCAATGAAGGCAAAAAGGTGCCACGCTTTTTTTATGCATACGAGACACTACAACCTAAAGGGCACCTGATTTAACAATTTTTATCAATTAAACCGACGAGCCTAATGGGATATAACTTGGCAAGAAAAAAATGAAAAAAATCTCATTGATTTTAGCTTCTTTGACTACCTTCGTAGTCTTAAACTCCTTTGTCACACCTGATTCACGCAGCATAATGCTCCCAGAATCGACAACAATCTCTTATAAAGCAACTTATCATGTTGATGCAGAATTGAAGGATGAGGAGGAAACTCATATGCTAAACTTGTATTCAAACGGAAAGTGTGTACTCAACAAAAGTAATGGTAGTCGTCTAACCGGAACTTACGACATCAAAGGCTCAACAATTTATATCAACTGGAGTAACGGAGAGGAACAACAAGGATATGTGACCAGTGTAGAAGGCCAGGTTAAATCAGTTCGAATTGAAGGTGTTACACTTTCTAGAAGAGTTGTCGTTTCAAGACATTAATAACTTGTAAAAACGATGTCAAACATCAAATGCATAGTTTTGGCTTCTTTGTCACTTTTGACAGGTTGTCTTATCTATCTGTTCTTTCGGCAGAGCGTTGTCGCAGTGAATTGGATTGGGAATCCAGAATGGTTAAAATCATTAGATGCAGGGGTGAAATATGATGGAAATGTGCCGACATATCTTCTTTTATATTGTTTGCCTGATGCTTTATGGTATTTTTCCATGTTGATTCTGCAATTTCAATTTTACGATAAGAGCGTTTTGTTCTGCAAAATTCTTCTTTGTTTGACAATTGCACTACCTTTTGTCATCGAGATAATGCAATTCTTCAAAATGATAAGAGGCACATTTGACAAGTTTGACATCGTTTTTTATTTGATAACATTACTGATAACCTTAAAAGTAAAAAAATGAAAAAAGGTAAAATCATTCTGTGTCTTGCACAGTTAGCCATTATTGGCTTTTTCATTGTTTTGGCAGCGGGAAGCTCTGAATCAGAAATGTCAAGCTTTGCAAAAGGTGTCTCTCAAGGTGCTGATTGCTCTAGTCGCGGTTTTACGTTTATTGGATATTATGAAAGTATTTCTGATTGTAGTAATGCTTGCGAAAAAAAAGGATACACCTATTATTGCACTGGTGAAAATACCGTATCGTGTTATTGTAAATAACAAACGACAGGGTGATCAGCAAACAAATTGGTCACCCTGTTTTAATATCAAGTCATGAAAACGTTATCTGCAATATTTTCTTATGTTGTTGCCTTTGTATTTCTTCTTTCAGGATTAAGCAAACTCACTGACGTCCTTTCCTTTCAGAATCTGATTGCGCAATACGGATTTCCATTTTTACATTTTACTGCTCCCTTTATCGTCTTGGCCGAAATAACTTTGGGAATGACGATGTTGCTCCGAATTGATTTGCGGTTGTCGTCAATATTAGCCGTAATATTGTTGGTGCTATTCTCAGCAGCATACACTTATGGTCATTTGGCACACGGCGTAAACGACTGCGGATGTTTCGGAAATCTTATAAAGACTGACAATGCAGTAATTGTCTTGGTCAGAAACATAGTGCTTGTACTGATGTCATTTGTCGTTTTTCATTATAATTCAGCAGAAAACGGCAATGATATGCCATCTTGGAAGAGAAGCATTCTGCTAACCGTTCTTTTCCCGTCGGTTTTTCTTTCAGGAATGACTTCGCGAATTTTTCCGAATAGAAATTATGAGAATCCGTATAAAGACAAATCGTTATACGAGACTTCGTTATCAAATTATGCCGTTCCACACAAAAAGAGGGAATTGGTACTTTTTATGTCATATAGTTGTAACCACTGCATAAATTCAATAGAAAACTACAAATCTTATATTGAAAACAAAGCTGTTGATACGGCTTTATGCTATGTTGTAATAAACAAAGAAAAGCCGGAACTTGACTCTCTGAGGTTTGGTTTTAAACAGAATTTTCCTGATATTGTTATTTCCGAAACAGAAGACGACATAAACTTCGTTACAGCATATCCTACGGCGTTTTATATCGAGAACGACACTATTAAGAAAGTTATAGTCGGGGAACTTCCATCACCGTTCGTGACGATTTAGCAACTTGTTGCTCTCGTACAATTTTACACCTTTATACCTGCGCACTATCGGAAATATTATGATTTTTAAAAGAAAAATTTACGAAAAATATCACGAACGCATCGGCATCAACTATGTAATTCATCCAAAAAATCTTGAAGTGAAAGAAAATTGGGTTTTTCTTCCGCCTTACATGACTTTTTGCTTGTAATAGTCAAAGACGGACGCGAATTTGTAACTTATTATATTTTAGATGACTTCTATAAATTTTTTCAAACCGCGTAGCAAAGACATTTAATCGTCAATTTGCAAATCGTCCGCTGCATTCTGTCTTTTATCTTCTAAAAAAAATCCTTACCTTTGCAGTTTGTCAAATTTCGGATTATGTACGCACTTTTCAGGAAAGAGATAAACAACTTTCTCAGTTCGCTTATAGGGATAATGGTCATCGTGGTGTTTTTGCTCATCACGGGACTTTTCCTTTGGGTCTTTGAAAGCGACTTCAACATCTTGGACTTCGGTTATGCCGGTCTCGACGGTCTTTTCATCCTTGCTCCGTGGGTTTTCCTCTTCCTCGTCCCGGCTGTCACGATGCGCAGTTTCGCCGAAGAGAAACGCACCGGAACGATAGAGATGCTCGTTACCAAGCCGCTTTCCGACTGGCAGATCGTGTTGGGGAAATATGCTGCCGGCGTTGCTTTGGTGCTTATGGCCCTGATTCCCACACTCGTCTATTTCCTTTCGGTCTCGCAACTCGCAATGCCCGTCGGAAATGTCGATAGCGGCGGCATCTGGGGTTCCTACATCGGACTCTTCTTCTTGTCGGCGACGTTTGTGGCGATAGGCATCTTCTGCAGCTCAGTGACGAGTAACCAGATTCTCGCCTTCATCACCGCGATATTCCTTTGCGGATTCATCTACATCGGCTTCGAGTTCATATATTCGATGTTCGGCAGAAACGACCTCTTCATAATGCAACTCGGAATGTCGGCACACTACAGTTCTATGTCGAGAGGCGTCATCGATACACGCGACATTATTTACTTCGTGAGTGTCTCCGCTCTCTTCCTTGGACTCGCAAAACTCTCATTATCAAGTAGAAAATGGTAAAAAAGATGGCTATGAACAAGAGAAATATAAGGAAGAACGAAGTCATTTCACTTGCAATAATGGTGGCGGCCATCATCGCGGCAAACCTCCTCGGCTCGGTGTTGTATATGCGTATCGACCTCACGACGGAGAAAAGATACACTTTGTCGGACACTTCCAAAGAGATATTGAAAAATATTGACGACTACGTCTTTTTCAGAGTCTATCTTGAAGGAGATTTTCCCGCCGACTTCAAGAAACTGAGGAAAGAGACGAAGGAGATGCTTGACGAATTCCGCGCATACAGCCGTTTCATCGATTATGAGTTCATCAACCCTTCGGAAAGCAATAACCCAAACGAGAGAACAGATACTTATAAGCTTCTGTATCAGAGCGGTCTGAATCCGACGACGCTTTCTGACGCAACCCGCGACGGAGGCAGTCAGCAGACGATAATATGGCCGTGCGCCCTCATCAGCTACCGCGAAAAGGAGATGCCTATCGACCTTCTCGAAGGACAAAACGGGAACAGCCGCGAACAAGTCATTGAGGCCTCTACACGCAGCCTCGAGTTTAAACTCATCGACGCCGTGAAAACCATGGTGAGCCGGAAAAAAGCAAGTGTGGCCTTCATCGAAGGACACGGCGAACTGAACAAAGACGAAGTGATGGACATAACGCGGTCGCTGTCGAAACGCTATAACGTGAAGAGAATCAGCATTGATGAGAAGATAACGTCGTTGAACAGACGCTCATACGAATCCGACAGCAGCGTGTTAATAGTTCCGAATTACGACGCGATAATTATTGCCAAGCCGACGACGTCTTTCTCCGAGAAAGACAAATTCATCATCGACCAATATATAATGTACGGCGGAAAGGTGCTTTGGCTCGTCGATCCCGTCTTCGCCACGATGGACAGCCTTAGAAATCAGTCGTCAACGATGGGCATTGCACTTGACGTGAACATTGAAGACCAGCTTTTCAAATACGGCGTGCGGATTAACAACAACCTCGTCCTCGACTACAACTGCGCCTCGATAGCCATTGTGACCGGACAGGTTGGCGGGCAGCCTCAGATGGAATACTACCGCTGGTATTATTTCCCACTTCTCAACGCCGCGTCGGAAAACAACATCGTGAGCAACATCAATCCCGTCAAGGCAGATTTTGCAAGTTCTATTGATGCGACGACATCCGACATCGGCATTCGCAAGACACCACTTCTGAAGACATCCGACTACAGCAAGACATCGGGAGCTCCGGTGTTGATTTCATTAGAGATGTTGAAGCAGCGCCCGAGCCAGAAAATGTTCTCGCAGAAAGGCAAAAACATCGCTTACCTTTTGGAAGGCTGTTTTGAGTCGCTTTACGCAAACAGAATGACGCAGCAACTTCTTGATTCTGAAGAAATTGGTTTTAAAGACAGTAGTATTCCGACGAGTATGATAGTCGTTGCCGACGGTGACATCATCCGCAACCAGTTCGACATCAGACGCGGCACGCCGCTTCCGCTCGGTTTCGACCAATACACCAATGTGACATACGGAAACAAGGACTTCATAAGCAACGCCGTGAGTTATCTCGTCGATGGCGAAGGACTATTGAGCGTCAAATCAAGAGAAGTGAAAATCAGGCTTTTAGACGCGCGTAAGATACAGAGCCAATCAACCGTATGGCAGGTCATCAACGTCGTCGGGCCGAGTGTCGTAATAATGATTTTAGGCGCGGCACTCGCTTTAACAAGAAAGAAAAAATACACAAAATGAAACACAGATTAACTATCATCGTCATCGCCGTCATAATAATCTTAGGCGGATTTCTATTTTGGAACAACCACTATCTCACCACTTTACGCGGTGATGCCGCCGATTTCACCGTCAGAGACACGGCCTCTGTCACGAAGATGTTCTTCGCCGACAAGAACGCTAACACCACGCTTCTCTGCCGCACGGAACACGGCTGGACGGTCAACAACAAATACGACGCGCAACAGACGCTCATCAACGAGATTTTGTACACGCTCGACCATCTCCGCATCAGAATGCCCGTCAGCCTCGCAAGCCACGACAATGTCATCACACGCATGGCCTCGACAAATACGAAAGTCGAGATTTATCAAAACGTGCCGGCAATCAACCTTTTCAATAGAATAAGGCTTTTCTACAGAGAAAAAAAGACCAAGACATTCTATATCGGCGACGTGACGCAGGACAACAACGGGACATACGTTCTGAAGGAAGGCGCAGATAAGGCCTACATCGTTTATCTTCATGGTTTTAGAGGATTTATAAGCTCGCGTTTCAGCGCGAATCAGGAAGATTGGCGTTCACACAAGATAATGTCGTACAACATGGACGACATCGCCTCATACGAGCTGGAAGTCAATAATAATACTGAAAGAAGTTTCATTCTGTCGGAAAATGGGCGTAACAGCTTTAAAATGAATCATTTGAATGGTAATGAAATTGCCTTTGATACGCTTAGGGTGCTGAATCTTCTTACATCTTTGAACGACATCCGTTTCGAGGCCTTTCTGAGCGATGTGGCTGAAGCACGCCGCGATTCAATAATCAATTCGCCTTTTTTGGAGAAGCTGACAATAACCGACAAATCGGGAAAAGTGACTGAAATCAAAACATTCAGAGTCAAAATAAATGCTGATGCTTTCGGTTATATCGAAGAAAGCTGGGACGACGACCCTGACCACAAATACGCGCTCATCAACGGAAAAGACTTCGTTCTCATTCAGGACTTCGTCTTCGGCAAGTTGTTGAAGCCGGCGACTTACTATATGAAGTCGAATGTCGAACAAACGAAAGTCATTTATTATAAGGAATTGGAAGAGATTCCGAGCAGATAAAAAAACTATAATACATTCAATATGAAAACATTAATTCTCATTCGTCACGGAGAAAGCGAATGGAACAAGTTAAATTTGTTCACCGGATGGACTAATGTCGATTTGACGGAAAAAGGAATAAACGAAGCTTTTGAGGCGGGACTTACACTCAAGAAGGAGGGTTATCGTCCGCAGGTCTGTTTCACATCATATCTGAAACGCGCCATAAAGACACTGAACAACGTGTTGGACGCAATGGATATGGACTGGCTGCCGGTGTTTAAGACGTGGCGTTTGAACGAGAAGAGTTACGGCGCGATACAGGGTCTCAACAAGGCCGACACCGCCAAGAAATACGGCGACGAGCAGGTGAAACAATGGAGACGCGCGTATGACGTGCAACCGCCGAGACTTGACATCAACGACGAGAGAAGTCCTCGCCGCGACCATCGTTACGACGAGATTCCCGACGAGTTGATACCGCTTACCGAATCGCTCAAAGACACCGTAGCCCGCGTGATGCCTTATTATAACGATGTGATTATGAAGGCTTTTGAAACAAATAACCAAGTCTTGGTCGTCGCGCATGGAAACAGCCTCAGGGGAATCGTGAAGGAGCTTCGCGGAATGACCAACGACGAAATTATCAACTTCAACATACCGACCGGAATACCATACGTCTTCGATTTTGACGACGATATGAAACTCTTGGGACATAAGTTCCTTGGTGACCCCGAAGTCATAGCGAAGTTGATGGAAAGCGTTGCAAATCAAGGAAAAGCGGCAAAATAACGATGAAAGGCGATGGACGTATAATAGCAATTGGTGATGTTCACGGCTGCGCCGAAACACTCAAGACGCTCATCACTGAAAAAATACGTCCCACAAGCAGCGACACACTGATTTTTCTCGGCGATCTGATAGACCGCGGTCCAAAATCAAAAGATGTTCTCGATTTCATTTTCAACCTTGAAAACACTAAAAACAACGTTATCAGAATTTTAGGCAACCACGAAGAATATCTCATCAAGACTTGGGAAAGAAGACAAAAAAAGCATCTTTTTGCAGATAATATTGAAAAACAATGGTTTAACGTCGGGGCTGCTGCCACGCTTAGAAGTTTCGACATAAAAAACGTGCGCGACATCCCCGCTTGTTACATAACCAAAATAAAAGAAGCACGAAAATTATTCATAACCAACGACTTCGTTTTTGTACACGCAGGTCTTGACTTCACACAGGACGACCCGTTGCTCGCCGAAGACATGATGACGACGATACGTGATTTTTCCGTCCAACGCGAAAAAATCGGCGGAAGACGTGTCATTCACGGACACATGCCGGTTAATCTGGAACTCATCCGCCTTTCTGTTGATAATCAGAACTTTGGCTTCATCGACATAGACAACAGCGTGAATTTCGACAAGGACGGCTTTGGAAATCTTGTGGCGTATGACACGACAAATAACGAGATTTTCGTTCAGAAAAACATTGACAGACAATAATTATTATGGAGTGGCAAGACAGGACTCGGCTTTTGATTGGTGACGAAGGTTTGGAAAAATTGCGCAAAGCCCATGTCATGGTCGCAGGGCTCGGCGGCGTAGGTGCCTACGCCGCCGAGCAACTCGCCCGCGCCGGCATCGGTAAGATGACCATCATCGACAGCGACGTGGTCAACACGACAAATAAAAACCGACAACTCATCGCATTAGACAGCACTATCGGAAGAAAAAAGGTCGAAGTGATGGCGGAACGCATACACGACATCAACCCCGACATCGAACTTGAACCACTCGACATCTATCTGAAAGACCAAAACATAATCGACATCACGGCACGCCCGTTCGACTTCATCGTTGACGCGATAGACACGATGGCTCCGAAAGTATTCCTGCTTTATTATGCCGTACAGAACAAACAGAACATCGTGAGCTGTATGGGAGCAGGAGGCCGTTTTCATCCCGAAAAAATAGAGATAACCGACATCTCCAAGTCATACAACTGCCGGCTCGCCTTCTACATTCGGAAAAGGCTTCATCACTTAGGCATCCGCGAAGGCATAACGGTTGTTTTCTCACCCGAAAAAGTCGATGACAAGGCGGTCACAGTGGAAGAAGAGCAGACGGCAAACAAAGTGGCGACAGTCGGCACCGTTTCATATATGCCGGCCGTCTTCGGATGCTTCTGCGCGTCACACGTGATAAACACACTTCTCAGCCGGTGACGAGGAAAGGCCAAAAATCCTTCTTTTTAACGCGTTTCGCAATGTTGGCAATGTAGTGAGTGCGACGCGGGATAACGGCAAGCATAACGGCGGCTTCGTTGAAAGAGCCCATTTCACGCAGAATCTCAATTCTTTCGAGGTTGGCAGCTTCGTATCTTTCATCGGAGGGAATATATCTGCCGTCGAGAAGTTCGTTGAGACGCCTGAGATTTTCAACATATTCGGCATGCACTGATTTGAAGAAACGTATTCCCGAAATAATTTTTCTCCTATTTTTTATCCAGACACCGAAACTCATCTTTCCCGAAAAAAGATATTTCAGACTTATCTGATACTTATCGCGCACAAAGTCGTTGTAGGCCCACCACAACAGACGACGGAAATACAGTTCTTTTTCCTCGTCCAACTTTACCTTGGTGAGAAAATCTTTGTAATGCTTTATGAGAGCCACCTTCCCATCGTTGCTGCCGAATTTGACGCCATAGAAACGCCAGTTGTTCCAAGTATAGAAAACGTCCGGTTTCTGTCCGCTGACAAGAGGTTCGACGAAATCGTCAATCCAAAACCAATGATTACACGCGGGACAAATCACCATCTTCTGCGGCTCCGTTATGTAATTATCGTTCAATGTCTTTCCATCAGAATATAAAATCGACTGATTGACCATCTCCGATTTAAGACGCTTCCCTTCGAGGTATGAACCGCAATTGGGACAACAGATGTAAAAAGTTTCGAACCGAATCATAAACTTATCTTCTTGAGGTGCAAACTTAAACAAAAAAACGACTAACTTCTAACTTATTCATTTTTTTCTTATTTTTGCACCTCCTTGGTAGAAACAAGTATAATCACAAAAAGAATAATGATGAAAAAACTTTTTTATGCGGCAGCGGCATTTGTTCTCGCCGCTTGCGGTTCGCCCGCAAATCAGAATGAAACAACAGAAAAGACACCAGAAAGAAACGCCATGGTCGTGACAACATCGGCATGTGAGATGTCGTACGATATTCCAGCCAACCTTCGCGGTATGCAGGACATCGAGATTCGTCCGGAAGTATCGGCTAAACTCGAGGAAGTATTAGTGAAGGAAGGACAGCGCGTAACAAAAGGACAACGTATGTTCGTCTTATCCCAGACATCATTCAAAGCAGCACTCGAAAACGCCAAATCGCAGATGAATATGGCATCGGCACAGCTTGCCACGGCAGATAACGAGGTTATGGCGAAGAAACAGCTTCTCGACAAAGGCATCATCTCGGAATACGAATACAACAACAGCCTGAATGCCCAAGCCACCGCCAAATCACAACTCGATGCGGCCAAAGCAGCCGTTGCTGCCGCTCAAAACGACCTTAACCACACGGTTATATGTGCTCCGAGCGACGGCGTTATCGGCAACATCAACTATCGTCAAGGCTCACTCGTAGGGCCTTCAATGCCGCAACCGCTCACAATCGCATCAAACAACACCGTCGTCTATGCCTATTTCTCGATAACCGAAAAGGATTATCTTGAATTTATTCACTATTATGGCAGCACAGACAGTGTTCTCGCCATCCTCCCCGATGCACAACTCGTCCTTAACGACGGTTCTCTCTATTCAGAAAAAGGCAGAGTCGAAACCGTTTCCGGCACGATAGACCAACAAACGGGAAGCCTCAGCTGCCGCGCCGCATTCCCCAACCCCAACTTCATCCTCGCCACCGGCGGAAGCGCACAACTGCGCATGACCTACAGCGGCATCGACGCGATAGTGATTCCTCGCTCGGCATCTTTCGAAATACAAAACAAGATGTACGTCTTCAAAGTCGTCGAAGAAAACGGCACATCGAAAACCGTGCAGTCAATCATCGAGGGAATGCGCTATAACGATAAGGAACTCGTTGTGACATCAGGCCTCAGCGACGGCGAAGTGATTCTTACCGAACATGCCAACATGACCGACGGAAAAGTCATCGT
Source organism: Bacteroidales bacterium (assembly GCA_024400195.1). Taxonomy (GTDB): domain Bacteria; phylum Bacteroidota; class Bacteroidia; order Bacteroidales; family F082; genus Limimorpha. The sequence continues at coordinate 7,597 of JAKSNC010000028.1, read as the reverse complement.
TCCCGTTTTTGAAAAGAAGGAATCGGCAAAATAAAAATCTTTAAAAACCTTTTGTGATGCTCAAGAGATTTATAAAAAGTCCGGTGCTCTCGTCTGTCATTAGTATCTTCATCGTAATCATCGGTGTGATGGCACTGCAGAGCCTGCCAATAGAACAATATCCCGACATTGCACCGCCAACGGTATTTGTCAGCGCAAACTACTACGGCGCGTCTCCGCAAACAGTGCAGAAGTCCGTCATTGCACCAATCGAAGAAGCCATCAACGGCGTGGAAGACATGATGTATATGACGTCGTCAGCCAGCTCCGGATCAGCCGAGATAACGGTCTTCTTCAAACAAGGCACCGATGCCGACAAAGCAGCCGTCAATATTCAGAATCGTCTGTCAACAGCTATGGCACAGCTGCCTGCCGAAGTGAAACAAGTCGGCGTGCAGGTTATGAAGAGACAAAACTCAATGCTTCAGATTTTCGCCATTTCGTCACCAAACGACACATACGACTTTGAATTTTTATCTAATTATCTGAATATCAATATTAAGCCAAAAATCATGCGTATTCCCGGAATCGGAAACTTTCAAGCTTTCAGTTCCGACTACTCGATGCGCGTATGGCTCGACCCGGCAAAAATGGCGTCGTTGGGAATAAGCTCCGAAGAGGTTCTCGCAGCCATCTCCGAACAAAACATGGAAGCCGCAACAGGAGTCCTCGGTGAAAACTCATCAGAAGAGACGCAATATTCGATGGTGTTCCGTGGAAGAAGAGTCTCGGAAGAGGAATTTCGCGACATCATCATCCGAACAAGCGATAACGGAGAAATATTAAGACTTGGAGACGTAGCTAAAGTAGGACTCGGTTCCGAACATTATCTTTACACGAGTTCAGTAAACGGCCATCCGGGAACACTGTGTATCCTTTATCAGACCGCCAACTCCAACGCCACGATGATTAACGAGGAAGTGTCACGCATCCTTGAAGAAATATCTCACGACTCGAGTTTCCCGCCTGACGTTAAAATCGACGTGCTGATGAACACAAACGAATTTTTGTATTCGTCAATACACGAAGTCGTCAAGACGCTCATTGAAGCTATAATCCTCGTCATCATCATTGTTCTGCTTTTCTTGCACGACATACCGTCAACGATAATTCCGTTTATCGGAATCATGGTTTCGCTTATTGGTACGTTTGCCTTCATGATGTTAGTCGGCTTCTCAATCAACTTAATTTCGCTATTCGCACTCGTTTTGGTTATCGGAACCGTTGTCGATGACTCCATTATCGTCGTCGAAGCCGTGCACGAGAAACTTGATTCAGGCTACACGTCGTCGTTGAAGGCCTCTGTCGATGCCATGAGTGGAATCACCAGTGCCGTTATCACTTCGTCGCTCGTCTTCATGGCCGTGTTCCTGCCAGTAAGTATGATGGGCGGCACGAGCGGAGTCTTTTTCCGTCAGTTCGGTATGACGATGGCCGTCGCAGTCGGTATCTCCGCCATCAATGCACTGACGCTCTCACCGGCTCTGTGTGCCATTATGATTAAGCCAAAACCCAAGACCGATGAAGGTTTGAAAGGATTTAAGAAGATAAAGTTCCGTTTCTCAAACGGTTTCAACGCCGCTTTTGAAAGGATGTCGGAGAAATACAAAAACGGTATTCGTCCGTTTATCAAACGTCCGTGGAGCGGCTTCTTGTTCGTCTTAGCCGGAGTCCTCATAATGATGTGGTCTATCAACAACACACCTTCGGGCTTCGTTCCGCAGGAAGACCAAGGACTTGTGCTTTGCGACGTCATCATGCCGACAGGAACATCCAAAGCCGTCACTTCGGAGATGACACAAAAAGTCATGGCCGAGGTGTCACAGATTGAAGAAGTAGAATGTGTCGCCCAGATTGGAGGTTTCGGCTTCTCGTGCGGTGCCAAGAGTAGTGCCGGTTCCCTCATCATCCGTCTGAAACCCTGGGATCAGCGCGAATCGTTCTCCATAGCCAACGTTATAATGGGAGTCTATGCATTAAACGAGAAATATCATGGTGCACAAATACTTCCTTTCGTTCTACCGATGATTCCGGGGTACGGTAACTCAGCCGACATTGAAATCAACATGCAGGACAGGTCGGGCGGCGATATGCAGGAATTTCTCAATCAAGTTGAGAATTTCGTCGCCACAATGAACCAGAATCCCAAGGTTCAAAACTGCTACCACACGTTTTCATTGGATAATCCGCAGTGGCTTGTCGATATAGACATCGCCAAATGCCGCAAAGTCGGAATCACCGCCAATGAGGTGCTTGGAACACTTGCGACATACACAGGAGGTTCATACGCGGGCGACATCAACCTCTATGGAAAGATTTACAAGGTGATGGTTCAAGGCACGCCTGAATCGCATCGCGACGAGACAGCCCTCAGCAACACATACGTCAAACTGCCGAACGGAGACATGTCGCCGCTCAGCAACTTCCTCACACTAACACGTATCTACGGTTCTGATAACCTTCAGAGATTCAATATGTTGAACACCATCAAGGTTCTCGCGGCACCGGGAAGCGGCGCTTCGACGGGCGACATCATCACTGCCGCGAAAGACGCCACTAAGATACTTCCTCCAAATTACACCCTCGAATTCGGAGGTATGGCGCGTGAACAAGACAACGGCGGTTCCATGTTGTTCATCTTCGGATTGTCGGCACTGTTCATCTACCTCATCCTTTCCGCTCTTTATGAGAGTTATCTCCTGCCGCTTTCCATCATCCTCACCGTGCCTATGGGCATCATGGGCAGCTTCCTCGCGACAAAACTTCTCGGACTTGATAACAACATATACCTCCAAACCGGCGTGGTTATGCTTATCGGACTTCTATCGAAGACGGGTATCCTCATCACTGAGTTTGCTTTGCAGAAACGTCATGACGGACTCTCCATTGAAGACTCGGCACTCGAAGCGGCCAAAGCGCGTCTGCGTCCTATCCTGATGACAGCCGGAACGATGGTCGTCGGTCTGCTGCCTCTGATTTTCTCAACCGGAGCCGGAGCCGTCGGCAACATCAGCCTCGGCATCGGAGCCGTAGCCGGAATGCTCGTCGGCTGTATCGCACTCCTCTTCCTCGTCCCTGCATTGTACGTGGTATTTGAGAGACTTCAGGAAAAAATCAAACCATTAAAAGATGATGATAATGAATAAAACATATTTTGTCAAAACGATGATGGCGGTGTTGTGCTGCCTCACCTTATCAAGTTGCTGCATCTACGGAAAATACGAGGAAAAACATCCTAAAGCGGCTGATATACAGGTACCTTCATACCGTGAGATTTTCCAAGACGAGAACCTTCTCGCCCTCATTGACACGGCTTTAGTGAAAAACATCGACTATCAGATTGCACACGAGCGCGTCTGTCAGGCCGAAGCCTCGCTGAAAAGCGCACGTCTCGCCTATCTTCCGTCGGCACATCTCACGCCCGGAATAACGCATTCCAACCAACCGCATCTTAACATCAACTATAATCAATATTCCTTTGCGGCTGTATCGTGGGAGTTGGACATCTTCGGACGTATGACCAACAACAAACGCATCGCTCGCGCCACGCACAAGATGATGCTCGACTACGAACAGGCGGCACGTACCGAACTCATTGCCGCCGTAGCCAACACCTATTACACGCTCGTCATGCTTGACGCACAAATCATTACGGCCGATTCTGCCGAAGCAAACTGGAAGAAGTCCGTTGAAACGATGCGCGACCTCAAAGCCGCCGGAATGGCCGACGAAGCCGCCGTCACACAGTTTGAAGCCAAATACAACGCCATCATTGCGGCAAAGAAAAACCTTGAATTACAACGCATTCAAACGGAAAACTCAATGTACATCCTTCTCGGAACATCGGCATACGGCATCAAACGCAGCCAACTTGACGAGACGAAAGTCGGTATGGTTAGCGAACTTGATTTGAACGTAGCGCTCAACCGGCCTGACGTGCGTGCCGCCGAACACAACCTCGAAACGGCATTCTACGGCGTGAAACTTGCCAATTCAAATTTCTGCCCGAGGATAACACTTTCCGGCGGCATCGGACTTCTGACGGAAGAACTTCTCATGACGGCTGTGGCGGAACTTGTTCAGCCGATATTTGAGAATGGAAAATTAGTCGCCGCAAAACGTATCGCGAAAAGCAAGCAGCGCGAAGCAGAACTCGGTTATACGAATGCCCTGCTCAAAGCCGGTCTTGAGATAAACAACGCCATCGCGTCCCAGAAATCATATTCCGAACAGTCGGTGTTTTACGCAAAAGAAGTTGATGCCTTGACCCGCGCTCTTGATGTAACACGTACGAAGATGCGTCTCGGCAAAGGTACTTATCTCGAAGTGCTGACGTCACAAAACGACCTTCTCAACGCACAGTTAGATGAAATCGACAATAAGATGAACGTCCTGAAATCGACAGTCGGACTATTCCACGCCATCGGCGGCGGACAGCAGTAAGGTTTGTCAGATTTGAAACAACAAACGGGTTCTGAAAATATTTTCAGAACCCGTTTTATTTGCTTTTTAAACGATTTCAATCAGCAAGAATGAGAATATTGTTTTCATGAATCTCAGCCACGCCGCCTCTTATATCGAAGAAAACCGGTTCGGAGTCGCCGTTCACGACCTTCACCTTTCCAACTCCCAACGACGCTATCATGGGCGCGTGATTCTTCAGCACTTCAAACAGACCGTCGCTACCCGGCATCTGCACCAAGTCGCATTCGCCTTTGAAGAGTTGTCGTTCCGGTGTTATGATTTCCAATATCACGATGACAATTTATTTATCCGTTATTTGCTTTCGGCAATTATCTTCTTACCTTTTTCTATCGCCTCCTCTATCGTTCCGACGAGGTTGAATGCGGCTTCCGGATATTCATCGACTTCGCCGTCCATAATCATGTTGAAGCCCTTTATCGTGTCTTCAATCGGAACGATGACGCCCGGTATTCCGGTAAACTGCTCGGCCACGTTGAATGGCTGTGATAGGAAACGCTGCACCTTACGCGCACGGCTGACAACGAGTTTGTCGTCTTCCGAAAGCTCGTCCATACCGAGGATTGCGATGATGTCCTGAAGTTCTTTATATCTCTGAAGAATGTTCTTGACGCGTTGTGCTGTGTTGTAATGAGCTTCTCCTACTATCTCTGCCGACAATATTCTTGACGTTGAATCGAGTGGATCGACGGCGGGATAGATGCCGAGTTCTGCAATCTTACGGCTCAAAACAGTTGTCGCGTCAAGGTGGGCGAATGTCGTTGCCGGAGCCGGGTCGGTAAGGTCGTCGGCAGGCACATAAACAGCCTGAACTGATGTGATGGAACCGTTCTTCGTTGATGTGATACGCTCCTGCATAAGACCCATTTCAGATGCAAGTGTCGGCTGATAACCCACTGCCGAAGGCATACGTCCGAGAAGTGCCGACACTTCGGAGCCTGCCTGCGTGAAACGGAAGATGTTATCAATAAAGAGAAGAATATCACGACCGGCCGTCTCGCCGTCACCATCGCGGAAATATTCAGCCATTGTAAGACCGCTTAGTGCTACTCTGGCACGTGCCCCAGGCGGTTCGTTCATCTGTCCGAAGACGAGCGTTGCCTGCGATTTCGCAAGTTCGTCATAATCGACTTTGTCGAGAGCCCAGCCGCCTTTTTCCATTTCTTCGGTAAAAGCCTTGCCGTATTTGATAACTCCCGATTCGATCATTTCGCGGAGAAGGTCGTTGCCTTCGCGGGTTCTTTCGCCGACACCGGCAAAAACCGACATTCCGGAATACGATTTCGCGATATTGTTTATGAGTTCCATGATAAGAACCGTCTTTCCGACACCAGCGCCTCCGAAAAGACCGATTTTTCCACCTTTGGCGTAAGGCTCTATCAGGTCGATGACTTTGATTCCGGTGAATAGAATCTCCTGTTTTGTTGAAAGGTTCTCAAATTTAGGTGGTTCGCGGTGAATGCTGTTGCGTTTCTTCGACTCGACTTTGTTAAGTCCGTCGATTGATTCTCCGATGACGTTGAACAGACGACCTTTCACCTGTTCGCCGGTAGGCATCGTTATCGGGCTGCCCAAGCAACGCACCTTCATGCCACGACTTAAACCATCAGTTGAATCCATAGCGATGGTACGCATCGTGTTTTCGCCGATATCCTGCTGCACCTCGGTGATAATCTTCTCACCGTTGTCTTTTACAATTTCCAAAGCATCAAGAAGATTCGGCAGATCTTTGTCATTATCAAACGCCACGTCGATTATAGGACCGACTATTTCAACTATGCGACCGTATGTTTCACTCATAATACTACGTTATTCAAAAATAAAATTCAAAGTTATGAAAAATTATTTTAGGTAGATTCTGTAAATTCAACAATTTGTAAATATTTTCTTTCATCAAAAAGATAACAACGACAAAACCATTTATTTAAAGACAGTCTGAAGCCATTTCCATTGAAAAACAATAAGATAAAGCACTCCTATTGTTATCGCGCTATCGGCGACATTGAATATCGGGCTAAAAAAGACTTCTCCTCCGACCAGAGGCATCCAGTCGGGGAATGTGAAAAGCGGAAAATAAAGCATATCGACGACTTTTCCTTGCAGGAATGAAGAGTAACCGCCACCGGCAGGAAAAATCTCGGCGACTTTTGTTACCGTGCTTTCGCTGAAAATCATTCCATAGAAGAGGCAGTCTAAGATATTTCCGGCGGCTCCGGCTGTCACGAGCGACACACCGACAACCGGGCCGGTCTTTGTCTTGTTTCTCGTCATTCTGAAAATAAAGAAAAGAAGCACTATAACGGCTATGATGCGCAGGCTTACGAGAATTATTTTTCCCCAAGGCGATGCCGACAACTGCCACCCGAAGGCCATTCCGTTGTTTTCGATGAAGCAGATGTTAAACCATTTGCCGATGACACCCATGCACTCACCTATCGTCATGTTGAGTTTGACCCAAACCTTCAAAAGCTGGTCGCACAACAAAACGAGCAGTATAACGACAAGCGACTTTCTCATTTGAAATTATCTTCTTTTCTTGTTCCTTTGGCTGTTTTCCATTTCTTTCGACTGAACGCTGAGAGTGGCGTGCGGAACAAGGCGGAGCCTCTCTTTTGGTATCAGTTCGCCGGTGATGCGGTCGATGCCGTATGTCTTGTTTTCGATACGCACGAGAGCATTTTCGAGGCTTTGGATGATTTTATGCTGACGATAAGCCAATTGCGCCGTTTCCTCTTTGGCGAGTACGTTTGAACCGTCTTCAAAAGGCTTGAATGACGGAGCCGTATCGTCGGCGCTGTTGCTGTCGCCGGCGAGTGCCGCATTGAGCATTGCAAGGTCTTTTTTAGCTATTTCTATCTTCTCAAGAATGAGTTCTTTGAATTCCTGCAATTCTTCGTCGGAATATCTGAGGCGCGCTTTGTTGGTATTGTTTTCCATATCACTCCTATTTAAAAATGGAACGCTAATATACGAATTTTTTGAATCGCCGCCTAAAAAATAAGTTCTTTAAATTTTTGATTCTAAGAAGCTGTTTTGATTTCTTACAATGATAATTATATTGTATGTCATTTCGATG